>CAZETN010000264.1:0-2164 GCA_964514475.1 uncultured Bacteroides sp. | reverse complement strand
CCAATCCGGCCGTCGCCCTAATTTTCCGCAGCCAGTACATTGCGCAGATGATGTATTCATATACCCTTGACAAACCACTGGACGACAACAACATTCTCAACCTGAATGTAAGCGTGCAGGAGGCAGGCAACATCTTTTGGTCGATATACCGTATCTGCGGCATACGCGGCGAAAAAAAGCTGTTCGGCACCCCCTTCTCACAGTTTGTCAAAGGATTTCTGCAGCTGGTGTACAGTCGCCGCGTGGGCCAGGGCGATTCGTGGCTTGTGAGCCGCGCCGCAGTCGGGGCCGCACATGCCTACGGCAACTCGTCGCAGGTGCCGTACGCCGAGCAGTTCTACTGCGGCGGTGCGAACTCGGTGCGTGCCTTTACCGTGCGCTCGTTAGGACCCGGCAGCTACCACGCTCCGGGCGACAATTCCACTGACTACTTTGACCAGACAGGTACATTCAAATTCGAGGCCAATATCGAATACCGCTTCCCCATAACCGGTCCGCTGCACGGCGCCATCTTCCTTGACTCAGGAAACGTATGGCTCCTCAAGGCCGACCCACAGCGTCCCGGCGGTCTGCTCAAAGGCTCCACCTTCTTCAAGGACCTTGCCTTGGGAACCGGCGCCGGTCTGCGCTTCGACCTGGGAATGCTGGTCATCCGCGGCGATCTCGGCATCGGCATCCACGCCCCCTACGACACCGGAAAGAGCGGCTATTACAATATGAAATCCTTCGGCAAATCGCTGGCTTTCCACCTTGCCATCGGGTATCCCTTCTGAGCCGGGAAGAGTTGGTACGGCGTCAAACCAGAGACAAAGCGTAAGCGCGTCCCGAGTCGATAAGGTCGGGATAGTGGGTGTCGCTGTTGACGACAAGGGGGACGCCGGCGCGGAGCAGACGGGCCACAACAGGTTCCTGAGGGAACAGACGTCCGGTGCGTGTCAGTGATTTGGTGTTGATTTCTACGGCGATATCCCGGTTACGGACTAATCCGCCGACAAAGGCGTCAAGACAGTCGCGGTACCAGCTTTCGCGCTCGATTCCGGGACGGTAAAACGAGGCGTTGGCGCCTATCTTGTCGAGATGTCCCAGCATATCGAATCCACCGGCCTCCACCATTTCGGTCGAGCGCCGGTAAAATTCGGTCACCACGTATTCAATATCGTCGGCAAAATACTCGTGCATGTAGTGTACAAAGCGTTCGGGGCGTCCGTCTATATCGACAAACAGCCCGGGGGTCGTCTTGGCCGGAATAAAATGTACCGACGCTATACGGTAATCGAGGGGAAGACCGGTAAAATACGGATGCGCCGGACCCCATTGCGGCCCGAGATAGTCGATTTCCATCGAGGCATAGAATTTTGTAGGGCCGAATGTACGTCTGATACGCCCGACTTCGGCAAGATATACCTCCACGTTGTCCCGGCTCATGTTGCAGGGTGTATCGAAGGGCACCGGCGAATGCGGGGAGAAACCATAATGTTCCATGCCGGCGCGGACAGCGGCCCGGGCAAACTGCTCCATCGATGCGCGCCCGTCGCAAAACTGTGTGTGCGAGTGAAAATTATAACGTGTAGTCGCCGACGTAATTTTTCGGAAGTCAAAACCTGTTGACGTTTTTTTCATGGGATCGATTGTTTTTCAGTGCTGCGTCTCAGCGCGTACTATGGCGTTCGCCAGATTTATGACGCGGGCACGCAACATTGGCAGCTGCTTTTCGGCCCTTCTTATATCGGCGCCCAGAGCAGTCTCGCCGCTGCCGTATCTGCATCTCATTGCATCAAGCGACTCCAGCGCTTTGTCAAGCTGGCGCCGGCTGTCAAGATACTCGCGCAGCATATTGCGGGCCGATGCCGAGCGGAACTGTGACGGCGAGGTATAGACCATACCGTTGCCGAGACTGAAAGCAAAGCTCTCGTTACGCACCGGCGTAGCGGCATGGGCCTCGCGTGCACGGGCAGCCTTGTCCAGGACGGCCTGGACGTCGAAACCTTCGGGACGGGTGGCACCGATGTCGGTAATATACGCCAGGTCGCTGATGTCGTCGCGCGCGGCATCATAATTGATGCGGGTTTCGGAGGGTATAAAAGTGAATACGGTGACCTCGCCGTCAGGGGCGTTGCGGTCAGTCGCCCAATATCCTATGCCGGCGTTTTCGTCAATCACGAGC
>CAZETN010000263.1:0-2166 GCA_964514475.1 uncultured Bacteroides sp. | reverse complement strand
CAGCGTCAGGCCGCTCTGCCGGTGGAGTTGTGGAACACCTGGGGCGGAAACATCGCGCAGCCTTCGACTCTTGTGGGCATGAACAGTACCTGGGCGTCCGAAACCAACAGCCGCAGCGAACTCTGGACCCTCAATGTCTACGGCAGCTATCAGCGCACTTTTCTTGAGAAACGGAATGCGAAACTGATCCTTGGCGGAACGGCCGAACGCTATCAGTACAGCGAGTTCTATGCACGGCAGGATGTGCTGCAGAACGTCGACCAGCCTTTCCTGGGTCTGACCACCGGTGGTCCGCAGGACCAGAACCAGGTCCCAAACATGCCCTCGCATCGTGCCACTGCAGGATTCTTCGGACGTTTGAATCTGGACTGGAACGGCATTTATCTGTTTGAATTTAACGGCCGTTACGACGGGTCGAGCCGTTTCCCTGCGAAGGATCAGTGGGCCTTCTTCCCTTCGTTTTCGCTCGGATACCGATTCACTCAGGAACATTACTGGGATAATCTGCGCGAATATGTAAGCAACGGTAAACTGCGCGCCTCGTATGGACATATCGGCAATGAGGCTGTAGGCAGCAATGTATTTATATCGACCATAGACACCGATACCGAAAACTGGCTCATCGGCGGTTCGCCCGTAAAGAGCGGCACAATGCCCTCGCTGGTATCGCATACACTGACATGGGAGCGCGTGATTACAACCGATATAGGTCTTGACCTTGGCTTCCTGAACAATAGCCTCAACCTCACGTTCGACTGGTTCAACCGCACTACCAAGGATATGCTCGCGCCAATGCAGACGCTGCCGTCAGTATTGGGAGCATCGGCACCCATGGGCAATAACGGCGAACTGCGTACGCTCGGCTGGGAACTCGGTATCTCCTATAACCACAGTTTCGGCGATGCCGATGTCTATGCCAGCTTCAATATCTACGACGGCAAGACAAAGGTGATGAAATACCGCAACGACTCAGGGCTTATCAATAACTTCTATGCCGGCAAAGACTATGGTGAGATCTGGGGCTTCGAAACCGACCGATATTTTACTGAGGACGACTTCCGCCGTAATGACGACGGATCTTTCATGAAGGACGAGCGCGGTAACTTCGTTCCCGTGGCCGGTGTGGCCTCGCAGGTCGGCCTGCAGAGCGGGTCATTCAAGTACGGACCCGGCGACATCAAATTCAAGGACCTTGACGGCGACGGTGAGATAACCGGCGGTGACGGAACACTTGAGAACCATGGCGACCTGAAAGTCATAGGCAACGCCACTCCGCGTTACGAATACTCGTTCCGCATCGGCGGCGCATGGAAGGGCTTCGATATCGACATGTTTTTCCAGGGAGTGGGCAAGCGTGACATGTGGAGTACATCGGCATTCGTGATGCCTATGACCCGCGGTGCCGACGCCACATATGCCAACCAGGAATCGTATAACAAGATGATTTTCGATGGCAATACCATCGTCGGCTATGAAATCGACCAGAGCAACGACTATCCCTGCATGTACTCCGGAAGCGCCGCTTCAGGTACGGTCAATTCGCTTGGCCAGGGTTGCTATAACTTCTATCCTCAGTCGCGCTATCTGATGAATATGTCGTACCTGCGTTTCAAAACCCTCACAGTCGGCTACACGTTGCCCACGGACCTTACCAGCAAAATTCTCATACAGCGTCTGCGCTTCTATTTTTCCGCCGACAATCTGTGTCTGCTGCACAACGGCATGAAGAAGTATCCGATTGACCCGGAAATAGGCTCGACATGGACCTCCAAGTCATCGTGGAGCAACGGTACCTTCGGTCGTACCGAGCCTATGAACCGAACTTTCTCGTTCGGTTTGCAACTTACAATCTGAACAACCACAAAAAGGCACTTAAATTATGAAAAAGATTATTTCCTCAGCTATACTTGCGGTTGTCGGTATCGCGCTTACCGGATGCGACAATCTGCTGGATGACAACCGGTATCCCGAGACCAGCCTTGTCAACAATCCCGAATACTGGAGCAATCCGGACAACTGCGAACTGCAGTGCAACCGCTTTTACAAATACTTTTATGGCTACGGCAACGGTACAGGCACGGGCAACTTCTATTTCAATACCCTTACCGACGACCAGTGCGGCAACGGTTTCACGTACTGGAAGTTCACGAATGTACCCAACAACTC
>CAZETN010000262.1:0-2173 GCA_964514475.1 uncultured Bacteroides sp. | reverse complement strand
GCCGTAAATCCGCCGATAAAGACGCGTCCCGACGGCAAGGAATTCCGTGTGCTCGGCAATGCGTTCGTCAACGCGCAGACCGACGGCGGCTGGTATGGGTCGTCCGAACCCGGTGTGATACAGGTGATGGAGGATGTCAACGGCAACGGCCGTCCCGACGACGGCGAATGGTGCACGATTACTCCCGACTGTGCCGTGTCCGGAGTCCTGACTGTCACTTACACCCGTCATGCCGAGGGTGACGACAATAATCATTATATAGCCTGGAGTGCTTCGGACGGTACGTCCGGGTGGCTTAACCGCGTTGAGGCCTACCATCGCGGCGAACTGTTTCCCGGCTGGCTGCCTGCAGGCGTGCATACTGTCACGGTCAGCGGACTGTGTCTTGCCGACAACGCCGTTTATGACGAGCCCACAAAAACCTGGCGCCTGTTCGCGGTGCCCAATACAGCCGATTCGTATGCCAATAACGACGACCGTTCGCTCGTGAGTATCTCGTCGGCACGCCGCAGCGACGGCAGTGCCGCCGCCCTGGAGTCGGTGTCGTTCATTCGCGTACATACCGGTGTCCTCAAATGTAACGGTATCCTCGGCGAGGAGTCGACCGAGGTGGCCGGTATAGAGGTTCGCGATGCCGGGTAGTATGTTGGGCGCCTGTCTGATGCTTGTCGCCGACAGCGCTGCCTTGTCGCAGGCGCTCCATGCCCCGTGGACTCCCGAGGGCATCACGGCAGCCGATACGGTAGTGATACAGGGTGCCCTAGCCGACACCCCGCCGCTGCTGCGCCTGTCGTACGTCGGCGATGACGGCACGGAGGCCGATATATATATGTGTGCCGGCAACGCGCTTGCATTGCCCCTGACACACGATTTTTCTGATATGGAGACGGCAGTGCGCGACATGGCCGGAGAGGATGTCGCCGCCGATTTTGTATTCAGCCGTTCGGGTCTGACGGCGATAACCGACGGTAGCGGACGCCCGCAGCTGCAGTTCGAGCAGACGGTGACGATGGAGGCCGACGGCCATGCGTATACTCTGTCGTCGGTTTATTACGAGTATCTCGTAAATCCGGACTCGACGCTGACCATGATGTCGGCGCGTCCGGTCATGAGCGATCTTCCCGATCTTATGGAACGTTACACTTTTGAGGGCACCTCTCCTGCCGTCTTGCCGGCGAGACTGATGCCGCCCCGCGCCGGAGTCCGTGCGGCACTTGCCGTAAGTGCCGAGGGTATCAAAAACGGCGAAGACTGATTTTTTTTGCTGCCGCAAACGGCATTGGTTCGGAATTTTGTCGTAAATTTGCATAATCCCGGCTGCGGACATGGTTCCGCGCCGTCGTTACTCAATATTGTACAAGCCCTAAGCAAAAGTAAAATAAAATGGCAAACTGGTTTGAATGTAAAGTACGCTACGATAAAACACAGGAAAACGGGTCGGTAAAAAAAGTGAATGAGCCCTATCTGGTGGACGCATTAAGCTTCACTGAGGCCGAGTCGCGCATCATCGAGGAGCAGACCCCCTTCATATCGGGTGATTTTTCTGTGTCGGCGGTCAAGCGTACACGTATTTCCGAAATATTTTATGACGAGAGCGGCGACCGCTGGTATATGGTCAAGGTTGCCTTCATCACCATCGACGAAAAAACCGGTGTCGAAAAAAAGACAGCCACCTTTATCCTTGTCCAGGCCTCGGACTTCCGCAACGCCCTTGACAATTTTGTCAAAGGTATGGCCGACACCATGGCTGACTACGAGATTGTCTCCATTACCGAAACTCCGCTGATGGATGTATACGGTGCCAAACTCACACTCGAAAACAAGCAATGACTGACCCCGGTTCCATATCAGGCATAGCCGCCCGGTTGCAGGATGTGCTCGACACCCTGCCGCAGGGAGTCGGGCTTGTGGCCGTGTCCAAGTTCCATCCTGTCAGGGCCGTACGCGCCGCCTACGATGCCGGACAGCGTCGTTTCGGCGAAAGCCGCGTACAGGAACTGCTTGCCAAGGAACCGCAGTTGCCCGCGGATATAAGCTGGCACTTTATCGGCCATCTGCAGACCAACAAAGTGCGGCAGCTTGTAGGGCACGTGGCCATGATAGAAAGTGTTGACTCGCAACGCCTCCTTGACGAAATCGACCGCCGTTCGGCCGAGGCCGGTGTGGTGACCCG
>CAZETN010000261.1:0-2174 GCA_964514475.1 uncultured Bacteroides sp. | reverse complement strand
CCCCTGAGGAGGAGTGAGGAAAGGGCCGTTGCACTTCTTATTGGAATCTTTCGAGAGAAAATGTATGAATTTTTGATGTTCCGGAGCCTTGTTTTGTGGAATTTTTTTATTATCTTTGGGGCACACAGCCTTATCGGAGGATAAGCGCATTATGCTTTTGCATCACCGGAACAGTCTATACCTTATACCATAATATCATGACCAATAAAAAAATACTGCTCGGCGACGAAGCATTCGCTTTAGGAGCGCTAAATGCAGGTCTATCCGGAGCATACGCCTATCCCGGAACGCCGTCCACCGAAATTCTTGAATACGTGCAGCAACATCCGCTGACAAAGGAGCAAAACATACATTCGCACTGGTCGAGCAATGAGAAAACCGCAATGGAGGAGGCCCTGGGCATGTCTTTCTGCGGAAAACGCGCCATAGTGTCCATGAAACATGTGGGCATGAACGTGGCGGCCGACCCGTTTGTGAACTCGGCGTTCACCGGAGCCAACGGAGGCCTGATTGTAGTGGCGGCCGACGACCCGTCGATGCATTCGTCGCAGAACGAACAGGACTCGCGCTTCTATGCCGACTTCGCGATGATACCTGCCCTCGAGCCCTCGGGACAGCAGGAGGCATACGATATGGCGGCCTACGGTTTCGACCTCAGCGAACGGCTGCGCATACCCGTCCTGCTCCGTTTTGTCACACGTCTGAGCCACTCGCGCGGCGAGGTAGTGACGGACGATACGGCGCGCGAACCAAACCCTCTGCATTATCCCGAAAATACGGCCCGGTGGGTGCTGATGCCCGCCAACTCGCGACGCCGCTACGTAAAGTTGCTTGACGAACAGTCCGAAATGGAGGCAGAGTCAGGCCGCTCGCCTTTCAACAGATATATCGATGGCACGGACACCCGCCTCGGCATTGTCGTCAGCGGACTGGCCTACAATTATCTTGACGAGGTGCTCCCTGCCGGTAGAAATCCTTTTCCCACAGTCAAGATTTCGCAGTATCCACTGCCGGCTGAAATGCTGCGGCGTCTTGCCGACACAGTGGACGCCATTGTCGTAATCGAGGAAGGACAGCCATTTATCGAACACAAGCTGCGCGGTATCCTTGACAGGGGTCTGAAGATATACGGCCGCCTCGACGGCTATCTGCCGCGCACAGGCGAACTCAACCCCGACGCTGTGGCCGACGCCCTGAGCCGCCTGACCGCGGCATGGCGCCCCGAACTGATTGAGCGACCCGAAATCCCGGCCCCCAGCCAGGTGACGGTGCCCAGGCCGCCGGCCCTGTGCCAGGGCTGCGGACATCGTGACGTATACAACGCCCTTAACCAGGCGTTGGCCGAATTTGACAATGCCAAGGTTTTCGGCGACATAGGCTGTTATACGCTGGGATGGCTCGCCCCGTTCAACGCCATTGACACTGTGGTCGACATGGGAGCCTCCATAACCATGGCTAAGGGAGCGGCCGATGCCGGACAACACCCCGCAGTGGCGGTCATCGGCGACTCGACATTCACCCACTCGGGCATGACAGGGCTGCTTGACGCCGTGAACGAGAACTCTCCGATTACCGTCATCATCAGCGACAACCTGACGACCGGTATGACCGGAGGTCAGGATTCGCAGGGTACCGGCAAGCTTGAGGACATCTGTCTGGGACTGGGCGCCGACCCCCGTCATGTGCGTACAATTGACGCGTTGCCGAAAAACATAGACCAGATGAAACAGCTCTTTCTTGACGAGATAAATTACCCCGGCCTCTCGGTGATAGTATCGCGCCGCGAGTGCATTCAGACGGCCCGACGCCATAACAAACCGCAAAAGTAGACGCGCCCCCGGGTATAACCAACTAATCCATAAAACCATGAAAACAGATATAATACTTGCCGGAGTGGGCGGCCAGGGCATACTTTCGATTGCCACCGTCCTTGCCAATGCGGCGCTTGCCGGCGACCTGCACATCAAACAGGCCGAAGTACACGGAATGAGTCAGCGCGGCGGCGACGTGCATTCGATGCTGCGCCTCAGCGACGAGCCTATCGCCAGCGACCTCATACGCCGTGGTACTGCCAATCTTATCGTGTCTCTCGAACCTATGGAGGCGTTGCGCTATCTGCAGTACCTCGGCAAGTCAGGCTGGATTATCCCCAATACAGTCCCGACTCTGAATAT
>CAZETN010000260.1:0-2237 GCA_964514475.1 uncultured Bacteroides sp. | reverse complement strand
CTACATCGACCACATGTCGGTGCAGATGCTTCTCGAGACCGGCCGCATGCAGCTGTTTCCGTTTATCTTCAACATCGACAGGTATAAACCGGGCGTACAGGGCGCCAACGACTTCAATCTCAATTTCAAGTACCACATCGCCGTACTCAAGTCGCCAATTCCTTTCAAGTTCGGCATAAACATATCGGGTAATCCGGACGACTACAAGATACGTCTGGGAGGCGCCAAGTTCGACGAAAAGACTCCTGTAAGCATCGACATCGTCGACACCACGCGCATCAACCTTGTCAACTCGCTGCGCGATGTATTCCGCCGCGGTGTCGCCGGAGCGCGGTTCAGCAAGCTTAAGGTAAGCGGTGTCAGCGAAGCCGCTTCAATAAACCTGGACCATGACTCATTGTCACATGCCGACTCGCTGCAATTCATACGCGAAGGCCTTATTCCGGCCCCCGATTCCCTGCGTGCCACCCCAGCCGCAAAGGTTACGGAAACCAGCGCCGCAGGCCCCGGCAGCCGCCGCAGCGGCGACAAAGGTGCCGTGGCACCGGCACTGCTGCTGGCCGCCGTACTCAGGCCCGGAGTGAACCGCCGCACCCGCAAAAACGTTAAATAGACAGCTGTTGAGTTCTGTATTCACAAATGCACATACATATCGGCGCTCCGGCCCATGGAGTGCCCGGCAAGTTGAAGGAATTGGCTTATCGTAAATTCCAATTACTTAAGTAACCGGACTTACTTGATTAAAACTGATTTCTGGAACTTGCATAATATATAAGATTTAGCTCAATGATACTCACTGCCGACCGCAATAACTTTGCCGCCGCCGATTTTGTACCGGCCGTGCAGGCGTGGCTCGGACGCACAGGCCATAAGAGCATGGACGTGCGCGTAGCCCTCTGCGATATGGACGGCACACTGTACGACTCGATGCCACGGCATGCCCGTGCGTGGCACGACATGATGCTGACGCAGGGCCTCGACATCCCCGCCGAGCGGTTCTTCGCCCTCGAGGGGCGCACGGGTGCCGACACAATCAATCTGCTGATGCAGGAATACTTCGGTCGTACCCTCGATGCCGGTCAATGCGCCGCCCTATACAGTATAAAATCAGAAAATTTCAGGCGCCTGCAGCAGACCGAGGGTATCCGGGTCATGGAGGGTGCTACGCAGTTAGTAGCGTCTTTCATAAGCGAAGGCATCGAGCCTGTGCTTGTTACCGGTTCGGGGCAAAGCTCGCTGATTGACCGCCTCGCCCACGATTACCCCGGCGCATTCGGGTTGCGCGTCACCGCACGTGATGTCAGTCACGGGAAACCCCACCCCGAACCGTACCTGCGCGCCATGTCTCTGGCCGGAGCAACCACACGACAGGCATTTGTCCTCGAGAACGCCCCCCTCGGTGTCATGTCCGGATACCGTGCCGGCATGTTCACAATCGCCGTAAACACCGGACCGATACCCGCTCCCGAACTGGAAGCCGCCGGAGCCGATGTCACATTTGCTTCGATGATCCAGTGCCGCGACGCTTTCGGCGCCCTGCTCGAAGCCATGCGAGGCACACAGGCGGCCGGCTGACCACATCCTATTCTCCATTTTACACCTCTCCTTTCTAAATACATCATACGGATATGCTGAAGAACGAAAATATCATTTTCACCAACCAGGTCGAGAACGCCCTGACCGACGTTGTAAAAAACATAGCGCCACGCGGTATATTTGTACTCGCCGACACCAACACTGCACAGTTTGTGCTGCCGCGGCTGCAAAATCTTTGCGAACCGCTGTACGACGCCACCGTCATACGCACCAACGCCGGCGACGCCTCTAAAAATATCGAAGCCGCTACCCAGATATGGCAGGCCCTCGTAAACGGAGGCGCCACCCGCAAATCGCTTCTGATTAATGTCGGAGGCGGTATGGTGACCGACCTGGGCGGATTTGCGGCCGCCACTTTCAAGCGCGGCATGCATTGCGTCAACATACCTACTACTCTGCTCGGCGCCGTCGACGCCGCCGTAGGAGGCAAAACCGCCATAAACCTGCTTAACTGCAAAAACCTTGTAGGCGTCTTCAGCGAACCGGACGCCGTGATTATATCCACAGTCTTTTTCGCGACTCTGACGCAACAGGAACTGCTGTCCGGATACGCCGAGGTCATCAAACACGCCATGCTGACCGGTCCGGAAGACTTCAGCGAGGTAATGGGCTACGACCTTACGGCGCCCGGGTATGACCCC
>CAZETN010000259.1:0-2244 GCA_964514475.1 uncultured Bacteroides sp. | reverse complement strand
CCCCGTCGTACGGCGGGTCGGCGAGACGTTCGCGGATGATTGAGTCGCGCACCCAGAATACAAACTGCTTGTATTTGGCGTTCGTCACCTCGGTCTCGTCCATCCAGAAGCCGTCTACGCTGATGCCACGCGCATCGGCGGCGAGGTTCCATGCCGAGTCAGCTTCGTTGACGCCGACTTTCATCGAGCCGCGGTTTACGAGCACCATGCCATATGGAGTGGGCTCGGCCCAGCTGGTGCCGCCGACGCCGGTGACTTCGCCGCCTGCGCTGCCGCGCGAGCCCGAGGCGCACGATGTCATGCCCAGGGCCACCGTTGCCGCGGCTCCGAGGCTAAGCAATATGCTGTTGTTGATTTTCATACTTTATGACTGGTTGTGTATTTTGTTCGGTGATAATGAGCGGAGTGAGGAGCGGGAGCGGGGATGGGGGAGAGGAGAACCGTCACATGATGCGTATTGATTTGTGGCGGTGGGTGTTGCGGTCGCTCAGGTCAAGTTTGAGCCTGTATCCGGCGATGAGTTCGTGGCTGCCGGACGAGGCTTTTGAAATGTCGCTTACGGCATAGTCGTATGCGTAGCCCACGAAGAAGTTCCTGAACTCGGCGGCTATGGTGGCCGTGATGGCGTCGTTCCAGCGGTAGCCTATGCCGAAGCTCAGAAATTTATTGTATCGGACACGTCCGGTGATTTCGGCGGTGGTGAAGGTGAAGTCGGTCTTTACCAATACCGAGGGCATTATTTCAAATAACGTATTTTTTACGGGAATATTGCCTCCGCCCATAAAATAGAGAGTGCGTCCGGCGTGGAACTCGAAGTTGTTCGTTCCGTCCGCGCCTCCCGATGAGGCGCCTCCGTCGCCGGTGTCCGAGTTAAGCTTTACTGTCGGGCTTGTCAGATGCAGGCCCGAAATGCCCGCCCACCAATATTTGTGGGTGTACCATATACCGGCGCCGATGTCGAATGAGGTGCCGTGCAGGTCCTGGGTGGGTACGGCGGCGTCGTCGGAGCCTTCGTGATAGTCGTCATCATCGGGCAGGTATGTCTCCGAGCCTTTGAAGGTCTGGTCGTACATACCCGGAGCGATGGCGAAGCTGAACTCGCCGCCCCATTTTTTGTATTTGAAGGCCAGCTGGGCGCTGATGCTCAGTGTGCGGAACAGGCCGATGCTCTCCTGGCTCATCACCAGGCCGGTGCCCCAGCGCTTGCCGACGAATTTGAAGGGCATGTCGCCTGTGAGGACAAAATCGCGCGGAGCGTTCTTGATGCCTATCCACTGCAGCCGCGCTCCGCCGCGGATGTTTATGAAGTCGGTGCGGCCTATGGCCGCGGGGTTGTAATATGACGGCACCTCGTAGTACTGGCTGAACTGCGGGTCGGTCTGGGCCAAGGCGCGGGGAGCGCACAGGCACAGAGCGCCCGCGGCGGCAATGGCCGTAAGCACAAGGCGCGATATGTATTTTGTGATGTGCATCTGATCGGTAGGTGGATTGGAGGGGGGGGGAGGGACACAGAGTGTCGGCTTACTCGAAGTAGAAGGTGAGGACAATCATCTTGGAGGTGGCCTTTTTGAGGCTTTGGGTGAACTTGAGCTTGTCGGGCTCTTCTTCCAGGTCTGGGCGGTTGCGCTGTATTATGTCGGTCAGTCCAAGGCAGAATTTTATTTCGGGAATGAACTTGAAGTAAGGCAGATACGTGTCGCAGCCGAAGCCTATGGTCCAGTATACGTCAGTGTTCTTGAAGCGCAGGAAGTCGTTGCGCTTTTTTGAGACGTCGAAAGCGGGCATGAGTCCTGTGGTCATATAGGGACGTATGTTACGCAGGCGTACGGCGCTGTATCTGAGGTCGAACGGCATCACCACGTATGCCGATTTTATGCTTTGCTGCTCTGTCGCGCCGGTATTTACATCCACCATGTGTATGTTTCGGGTTCCGAAGTACATGCCCGGATTGAAGCGCAGGTTGAAGTAGCTGTTCAGACGCAGGTCGATGAGTCCGTTGACGCAGAAGCCGGGATCCCAGCCGGGCTGCTCCATGAACCACGACTGGCCGTCGTCGGTGACAAATCCGTTGTTGGCCAGCGACACATCCATGAACTGCATGCCTACGCTGAAGCCCAGATGTATGCGCTTGAAGTCGGCGTAGGGGCGGTTGAGTACCTTGTCGTTGAAGCTGCGGCCCTGCGCCGTCACGGATACCAGTAAGGCTGCCGTCAGACATGTTGTCAGTAGTATTTTGCTAATTAG
>CAZETN010000258.1:0-2286 GCA_964514475.1 uncultured Bacteroides sp. | reverse complement strand
TTCCCCTGAGGAGGAGTGAGGAAAGGGCCGTTGCACTTCTTATTGGAATCTTTCAAATCGGCTGGAGCCGCAATTCTGCCGTCTACGGTGGTGCGGTTTGGCCGATTTTTCGTATCTTTGCATGATAGTGCGCGTGGCGCTGACGCGCTGCGCCGTCAATACATGTGAATACCTCGTCGGAGATATATAGAAAACAGCCGCGGTCGCGGCGACTTGCCCGGTTCTACAAAGTCGTGCGCGCATTGCTTGTGACACTCGTGATAGCTGTCACCGCGCTGCCCGTGGGCATGTACGTGCTGCTGTCTACCCCCTGGGCGCACGAGTATCTGCGGAAAATAGCACGCGACGAACTGGCGCGGACACTCGGCACACGTGTGGAAATCGGCAGAGTGGATTTCGCACCGTTCAACAGGCTGCGTGTATCGGATATAGCTGTCGCCGACGACAACGACTCGCTTGCCGTAAAGGCCGACAACATATCAGCCCGTTTCGAAATGATGCACCTGCTCAGCACCGGACGCATTGTTATCGACTACGTGGCCATCGACAGCCTTGACGCGCATCTCTATCGCGACAGCACGCACTCGCCAGTCAACGTCGACCGTATAATACGCCGTCTCACCCAAAAGAAACCCGATAGAAAAGCGACCCGCTTCAGCCTGGCTGTCAACACAGTTCTGATTGGCGGATCGTCGGTCAGTTACGATGTCCTGGACAAACCACGCCGGGCAACCGGCGCGTTCGATCCATGGCATATCGCGATAACCGACCTTAACATGGGCGCCTCCCTGCCATCACTACGCAACGATTCGATTGCCGTAAAGCTCGACCAGCTGAGCCTGCGCGAGCGTTCCGGACTTCAGTTGAAATCAGTGCGCTGCGACGTCACATATACTCCGCGACAGCTGTGCATCCGCGATATGGAGATGCTTTTGCCCGACTCGAGGCTCGCGTTTTCCGACATCGACATCCTGTACCGTACCCCTGCCGAAATCGGGAAAGTGCTGCGCGACACACCGCGCCGGATTACCACCCGCGGCCTATGCTATCTGTCACCTCGCGACCTCGCGCCGTTCGTTTCCGTGCTGTCGAAAGTCCCTGGACGAATGTATCTGAACATTGATGCCACGGCCGACAGCCACGACATAGACATACATACATTCAAGGCTGCCAACCGCCAGACCGGACTTATGATAGATCTGTCGGGCAGCATCACAGATTTTGACCGCACCGACCATCCGCATGACATGGGCATCAACGACCTTACCATTGATTTATATGCCCAAAGGGGCTCGCTCGACTGGATTGCCGGTCTGCTACCCGGAGACAACGCCACGACCGCTTCAAACCTGCTTAACCAACTCGGCACCATAAAAACTGACCTCAGTGTAAAAGGCACCCTCGCCGGTTTTGATGCCGTTGCGGGCATCAGTACGGCTGCCGGTGACCTCACGGCCTCTGTAAGGGGAGGTCTTTCGGGAAAACGGTGGACTCTTGGCGGCGATTTCAACGGTAACAATCTGCAGCCGTCAGTACTCAACGGCAGCCCGCAATTGCAGCGGCTTCAGGCCCTGTCTCTGGACGGAGATTTCGACGGCAGTTTCGGCGGTGGCACGCTCCCTCTGGGAACAGTACGTGCCGACATAAGCCATGCCATATGGGACGGGAATGCGTTCCGCAATATTCATGGCGAACTCACACTTGACCATGAACGACAGTTCAGGGGCGCTCTGGCAATGGCGGCTGACAGCCTGCTGAACGGTGCGGCCGACATTATTTTTGAAGGTACATACGGCAAGGAGGAACCCAGGCTTAAACTGTCAGGAAATGTCAGCGAGCTGGCGATAGGACATCTCGGAGTGCAGGGAAAATACAGTACATACCGCCTCACCGCTGATGTCGATGTCGATTTGCGCGGAACCGTCTCGCAGTGGATCAACGGCTATGCCGAAATCCGCGACCTGCGTTTTTACGGCGACGGTCCCGGACTTAAAGTCAACCGTTTCCGTGCCGATGCTGACAATGTGCATACACCGAATATCGTGACGGTCGAAAGCGACTTTATAAACGGACGCCTGCAAGGCATCATAAACCTCAGCACCATTGCCGGACAGGCTATGGAAATGGCTGCAAGCGCGATGCCAGTACTCAAAGGCACAAATGTTGCGGCACATCCGGGACAGACACACGACGGCAACGATAAAAACCGGCAGGCAAAATCAGGCGACATACATCTGATCGACAACAACTTCAATTTCGAGGTCAAGATTGCTGACGCCGAAAATC
>CAZETN010000257.1:0-2307 GCA_964514475.1 uncultured Bacteroides sp. | reverse complement strand
CCGGGCCCCGAAAACCGCCCCCCCCACCTCCCGGCTCTACCCGTATGACTCGCGGCCACATCATGCAGACAAAAAGATACTGACGCACGCGCACAACAAAAGGGTTCAGAGCCGGAGGTTATTCGATTTTTTTTTGTATTTTTGCAAGCCGTATATATATTATAGTATACGCGAGGGCGTACGGCCTTTTACTGCGAATTTAAGTTTTATACAATATGGACTTGTTTGAAAAAATCAGCGCCGACATCAAGTCGGCCATGCTGGCACGCCAGAAAGTGCGCCTGGAGGCGTTGCGCGGCGTGAAGAAAGAGTTCCTGGAAGCTAAGACGGCTCCCGGCGCCGGTGGCGCGCTTACGGATGAGGCAGCCACCAAAATCATGGTGAAAATGGTGAAACAGCGCCGCGAATCGGCCCGCATATACAGCGAGAACAACCGCCCGGAACTCGCCGAGAACGAACTCGCCGAGGCCGCCGTCATCGAAGAATATCTGCCCAAGGCGCTCACCCCCGAGGAACTTGACGCCGAACTGCGTAAGATTATCGCCGAAACCGGAGCCACCGGTCCCCGTGACATGGGCAAGGTGATGGGAGCCGCCACCAAGCGTCTGGCCGGACGCGCCGACGGACGCGCCATCTCGGCCGCTGTCAAAGCCCTTCTGGGCTAAACATACCTCATTAAAAACACTGATCAATCATGCTTACATTACAGAACATAAAGGAAAACACCCAATGGGTTATCGAACGGCTCGCAGTAAAAGGCTTCGACGCCAAGAAACCCATTGCCGACGTACTGGCGCTGGACGTAATCCGCAAGGAAACTCAGGGCAAGCACGACCAGACCGCAAACCAGCTCAAGAAACTCGCCGCAGAAATCGGCAAGCTGATGAAGGAAGGCAAAAAAGACGAGGCCGAAAAAATCAAGGAGACAGTCACCGTGCTCAAGAGCGAGCAGAAAGCCTACGCCGACGAAGTTGAGCGCACCGAAAACGAAATACGCGACATCCTTCTCAGCATCCCCAACACCGCCTACGAGGGTGTACCTACAGGTACCAGCGCCGCAGACAACGTAGTCGAAAAGACCGGCGGACCGATGCCCGACCTCGGCGAAGACGCACTGCCTCACTGGGAACTCGCAAAAAAATACAACCTGATTGACTTCGACCTTGGCGTAAAGATTACCGGCGCAGGCTTCCCCGTCTACATCGGCAAAGGCGCCAAGCTGCAGCGCGCCCTGATACAGTTCTTCCTGGACAGTGCTTCGGAGGCCGGTTATCTGGAGATACAGCCCCCTTACGTCGTCAACGAGGCCTCGGGCTACGGCACCGGACAGCTCCCCGACAAGGAGGGACAGATGTACCACTGCCAGCTTGACAACCTGTACCTCATCCCCACTGCCGAAGTCCCCGTCACCAATCTGTACCGCGACGTCATAATCCCCGGCGACCAGCTGCCCAAGAAGAACTGCGCTTACAGCGCCTGCTTCCGCCGCGAGGCCGGCAGTTACGGAAAGGACGTACGCGGCCTCAACCGTCTGCACCAGTTCGACAAGGTCGAAATAGTACGTATCGAAAAACCCGAAAACTCGTACGCCGCCCTTGAGGAAATGAAGGACTACGTGCAGAGCCTGCTCGACCGGCTGGGACTGCCCTGGCACATCCTGCGCCTCTGCGGCGGCGACATGAGTTTTACCTCGGCCATAACCTTTGACTTCGAGGTCTGGTCGGGCGCTCAGAAGCGCTGGCTCGAGGTATCGTCCGTATCCAATTTCGAGACCTATCAGGCCAACCGCCTGAAATGCCGCTACCGCGACAACGACAAGAAAATCAAACTGTGCCACACCCTCAACGGCTCGGCACTGGCGCTGCCCCGCATCATGGCAGCCTTGCTTGAGAACAACCAGACTCCCGAGGGCATCAAGGTCCCCGAGTGCCTGCAGAAGTACTGCGGCTTCGCCATCATCGACTGACCGCCGCTGACACTATAAACCGGGGGCGCCGATCCTGGATTTCAGAAATCAGGAATGGCGCCCCCGGTTTTTTAACGTTATCCGGAGCTCAATAGCACTCGGTGGCGTTGGGGAAGTCAGCCGAGCGCACGTCGCCGACGTAACGGGCGACCGCATCGGTGATGGCGCCCGACAGTTCGGCATAATGACGGAGGAACTTGGGCTTGAAGCCATCGTTCATGCCCAGCATATCCTGCAGCACAAGCACCTGGCCGTCCGAGCCGGCTCCAGCGCCGATCCCGATGGTGGGGCTGGACACAGCTGCAAAGACCCGGCGTGCACGGACGGCGGAAGTTTTTTCG
>CAZETN010000256.1:0-2308 GCA_964514475.1 uncultured Bacteroides sp. | reverse complement strand
TGCCCGACAGCCTTGTCGGCACAACGCTCTGGACCCCCGGCACATCTTCGGCCGAGCTGTCAATGCAACAGCGTCAGGAGTCGCGCTGGGGCAAAAAATAAGCCGGTATCCTGTTTTGCCGTTTGACAAATTACCGTTAACTTTGCCGGAACTAACATCGCTTTTGCAAAAACACCTTAAACGCTATGATGACAAAACTGTCGCAGATAGTCGGGGAAGCCCGCGCACGCGGTCCGAAACGCCTTGCTGTGGCTTATGCCGAAGACGCCCACACCCTTACCGCAGTACACGATGCCTGGAAAGCCGGCCTTGTGACTCCCACCCTCTACGGTTCCCGCGACGTCATTGTGCGCGTATGCGGCGAATTGGGCTTCGACCCCTCGCAGTTCACTATCGTCGATGAGGTGTCGGATACCGCCTGTGTGTCGCGCGCCGTACGGGCCGTGGCCTCAGGCGAAGCCGATGTGCTGATGAAAGGACTCGTTTCAACCGACAAATATATGCGCGGCATCCTGAACAAAGAGGCCGGCCTGTTTCCACCCAAGGGCACACTGAGCCACGTCGCCGTCATCGAACTGCCCGGCTACCCCAAACTGCTGTGCATGAGCGACGCCGCAGTAATCCCCTGCCCTGACTTCAAACAGAAAACCACACTTGTAAAATATCTGGCGCGGGTGTCCGCCGTTCTTGGCGTCGACACACCGAAAATCGCCTGCATAGCCCCATCCGAACAGGTGCTTCCGTCCGTATTGTCGTCCACTGAAGCCGCTGTAATCGCAAAAATGGGCGACCGCGGACAGCTTGGAGACGTCACTGTCGACGGCCCTCTGTCAATTGACGTGGCCATCTATCCCGACGTGGCCATAGAGAAAAAAGTACGTGGATCGCTGGTTGCCGGCGACGCCGACTGCCTGCTGTTCCCGAATATCGAGAGCGCAAATGTATTCTTTAAGTCGGCTACCCACTTCGGCAGAGCCGAAATGGCCGCGATGGTAATGGGTACAAAAGTGCCGTGCGTGCTTACCTCGCGCGGCGACACGGCGCTTACCAAACTTTATTCAATCGCTCTGGCCTGTCTGATGGCCAGATAACACATACTCAATATGGCATATCGCATTCTTGCAGTCAACCCCGGGTCGACTTCCACAAAAGTCGCCCTATACGAGGACGAGAAGCTCGTCAAAAACCTATCTTTCCAGCACACCGTAGAGGAACTGGCCAAGTTTCCTGACGTTGCCTCGCAATACGAATGGCGTCGCGACCTTGTACTTAGCGCGCTGGACAAAGCCGGCTTCGACTACCGCTCGCTTGATGCGGTCGTAGGTCGCGGAGGACTTATCCATCCCGTCGAATCCGGCACTTACGAGGTTACCGACATACTGCGTAACGACCTGATACACGCCAAGCGCCAGCATGCCTCCAACCTGGGCGGACTCATAGCGCGTGACATTGCCGACCGTGCCGGCGTAAAGGCATATATAGCCGATCCTGTCACTGTTGACGAACTTATGCCCTATGCACGCATTTCGGGATTGCCGCAGTTGCCTAAACTGTCAATTCTTCATGCCCTCAACCAAAAGGCCATAGCACGCCGATACGCCCGCGAAATAGGCGCTCGGTACGAAGATCTCAATCTCATCGTATGCCATATGGGCGGAGGCTCCAGCATAGGCGCCCACCGCAAAGGCCGTGTCATAGACACGACAAACGGGTTCAACGGATGCGGTCCCTTCACTCCGGAACGCGCCGGCACCGTACCTCCGGGACAATTGGTGGACTTATGCTTCTCGGGCGAATACACGCATGAAGAGATGGTTAAGCTTATTCATGGAAAAGGCGGTCTGTTCGCACACCTCGGGACATCGTCAGTTCCTGAAATTCTTGACCGTATCGACAACGGTGACCTGCACGCCATGCTGATTCTGCGCGCGATGTGTTATACCACCGCAAAAGCTATCGGCGAAATGGCCGTCTCGCTCAAAGGGCATGTCGACGCCATCCTCATCACCGGCGGTGTCGCCCATTCCAAGCGTCTGACCGACTTCATTGCCCAGCACGTCGACTTCATCGCACCGATTTACGTTTACCCGGGCGAAAACGAACTTGAGTCACTCGCGCTCAATGCACTTGCAGTGCTTAACGGCGAACGTCAGGCTAAAGTATATGCGGCCGAAGAAGACAACAACGACCCGGCCGCCATCAACGATACCCAGCGGCCCTCCAAGCTACGCGAAATACTCGCGGCAAGTGTCAAGGCGGCCAACCACACCACCAGCCGCCAGATTACAGCCATACGGCTGTATCTGCG
>CAZETN010000255.1:0-2347 GCA_964514475.1 uncultured Bacteroides sp. | reverse complement strand
CATCGAGTTACCGGTTTATATCGAAATCGGCTTCGGACCGCTGGGCAATGAGACACCCATGCTGACCGAGACATTATATATACAGGATGCCGGGGATGAAATGTCGGGCTGTCCCGGCGCACTCGCCTCACAAATTCTGAAGGCGCAAATCGGCACCGCGGATAAGCCCGACGGCCGCATCGTATTCAATTCGGATATTGACTGGAGCTGCTGCTTCGCCGCTACACCGCAGCAGGCATACAACCTGCCTACAATGGCTTTGCGCGGAATGGCAAGATGCCTCGGAGCCGGCGCCACCGTGCGCGAGGACGAAGTCAACTCGTTCTCATACAGTTTAGGTATTCCGTCTTATTACGACCGGCTGCTTTTCAACTCGAAACAGACCTTGTGCGACCTGAAACCCGGATCATCCGAAATGGCCCGGTTTGTCAAATCCGATAATGTTTTCGTCCACGGCAAAGAGGGAAATTATAAAGTCCATGCTCCGTCCGGGTTTGAGCCGTGGATTTCGTTAAGCGTCCTCGAGTACGACTATTCGCCCCTTTCATATACTTTAGGCAGCGGAAGCGTGTCGCTGACGCCGGACGGGATTACCTCGGACATCTTGGAGGCGATAGGATGGAACCGGGACAATTCTGGCACGGATATCCGCTGCACGGACATCAAAGACGACGGTATCGGCTCGTCGTACACGGCACATACATTTTCTCTTTCCGACGAGCTCAAGGCAGCCACTGATTACAGCTGGCGGTTCATGCTGAAAAACCGGGACGGGAAATATGTACAGGTCTCGACCGGCACATCCCCTGCATTCACCATCAACATCATAGCATCGCCCGAAAATTATTACTCCAACATAAACGGCGATCTGGAGGGGCTGGTGGAATGCGAATATAAAGTGGACGGTGCCGTACAGAGCACCCGGCCTTTTGTACTCTCGCTCGAGCAGAAACCCGTAATCAGGTCTATCGACAACATCAGAATTATCGAAAAGGGCGAGTATACCTTCTGTGTGGCCTTTGAGGTCCATTATACCGGCGCCGACAGGCTCCAGTATTATGTCGAGGAGGAATATGACACATCAGTACAGATACGTACTATCGACGAACCGTATTATGCGCACGTTGTCACCCGCGACATCTCGAACCTTTATTACAGCTGGGTAACCGTGGAGGCTTCCAACAAATACGGAACAGTCTCACGGACGCTGGAATTTGACCCGTCAGACTTAGGTACCGCCTCCCCCGCGATACCGTCCGAAAGCCCGGTGAGACTGTGCATATACTCTCTTGACGGACGCACCGTCTTTGAAGGCACTCCGGCCGATTTCGGTAACACAACCCTGCGCCCGGGTCTCTATCTCAAGAAGTCCGTCTATGCTGACGGTTCACGGAAAACAGAAAAGATTCTGCTGCGCTGATTTCGTTTAGCCGCTGTTGCCATAAAGGACATCCGGTGAGGCGCCCATATAGCACATGCGGAGATACATCCTCTGACTTTAGTAAACTCCAGACATCGGAGTGTCAATCATGTACTGTCGCGACTGCAGCTGTACCGGCCGCAGTTGCGACAGTTCCGTACAATCATCCGGGCACACAAAATTTCCGTATCTGCCGCCTTTGTCTTCACTGGTGACAATGTCGGCTGCTTTTGGTAAAAAAAGCAACTAATTGGGTGATATTGGCATATTTTACTTATATTAATATTATTTTGACATTCGTTAATGATATGGCTGTATATGGTTATGCAGGTTCGTTGTAAATTTGCAAAAACGTAATAGCCAATCAATGAAAATCATATTTCAACGCACACTGACGGTCATGTCGGCCGCCATTGTATCTGTCGGTACCGCACTGGCCCAGACGGGCGCCGACAGTGCCGACATCAGTCTCGACGACTGCCTGCGCATAGCCCTCAGCGAGAGCCCCACCCTCCGTGTCGCAGACCTCGACATCACACGCGTAGACTACAGCCGTAAGGAAACGCTGTCACAGCTTTTGCCTCAGGTCAGTTTCGGGGGACAATACTCGCGGATGCTCGCCAAGCAGGTCGCATACATGAATATGTCGGGCTTCGGCGGAAACTCGGGCGGTTCCACCCCTGAAGGCGGCGAAGGCGATACCCCTTCAGGCGACACTCCTGACAGCGGCACATCGGCAAACAAAAGCCGGGATACGGGTATCAAGATGGGTCTTGACAATTCGTATCAGGTAGGGTTCAACGCATCCGTGCCCATCATCGCCCCTCAGATATGGCAGTCACTGAAACTCAGCGACGCCCAGATAGCCACTACCGTCGAGCAGGCGCGGTCGTCGCGGCTTAATCTGATAAACAGCGTAAAAACCGC
>CAZETN010000254.1:0-2351 GCA_964514475.1 uncultured Bacteroides sp. | reverse complement strand
GGCATTGTCAGGAGTACGAGCAGCACGGCTGCAAGCAACATTCCTAAAGTGACATAGTACGCGTCCTGCCAGTTATAACGGTATGCGAACCAGGCAGTGACAATGTTGCTTGTCTGGGCAATCAGCAGAATAAAACAGTAAAGCACGGGCATAAGAAAAGTGCGCGTACGCTCCATCCGATACTGCGTCTCGGGCGCAGGTGTTTCGGCAAGTGTAAACATTGAAAGAGTGTTTACGCCGGTCAGATACGGGGCGATGGTGAAAGTGCAGTTGAGCATGGCCGCCACGCGTACTAACCCTGTCAGCAGACATGCGGCCAGAAGTACCGTGAGGCTTGTCGTGACAGCACAGATATAGTTCAGCGGGATAAGTAGCCCGAAGCACCAGAGATAGGTGCGCCTGACACTCCTTGTCTGAAGAAAACGTATCATGAAAGGTACGAACAGACACATGCCTATGCTGGTGAAAAAGCTTGCAAGTTGTATATCCTCCGCCATCAGGCCAAGCGTTCCGGACATTTCGTTTTGATTGCCAATATATGCTCCGCCCGAGAAAGTGGGTGGAACGAACAGAAGCATCAGTATCAGGATACCCAGAGGTCTTGGCATCCACCGGTAAAATGGAAAACTGTTCAGCTTGTTATTCTCCATGCTGTTTTTCTGTTACGTCGACTTCTATTTCGCACATCATACCTGCTGCCATGCGACGTGCCAGCTCAGGCGAAACCGGTCCGTTAAAGTCAATTCGGACAGGAACACGCTGCTGGATTTTTACAAAATTCCCCGTCGAATTGTCTGTGGGAATCATCGAATATTTTGACCCCGTAGCCGAGCTGATTGCCGTGACAATGCCGCCGAAAATGTGGCCAGGGACCGCGTCGACGCGTATCACGGCATTTTGCCCCATACGAATTCGGGCCATCTGGGTTTCCTTGAAATTGGCTATAATCCATTTGGGACCGTCGGGCATAAGTGTTGTTATTGTCTGTCCGGAACTGACAAGCTGACCGACTTCGATTGACCTTCGGCCGACAAAACCGTCAGCCGGCGCTGTTATGACGGTATACGACAGATTGAGCAGGGCCATGTCGACTGCCGCCTGCGCACGCAAGATAGCGGCTTCGGCATTACCGCGCCGATGGTTCGCTTCAGTCGCTGTGGAACGGGCAGCCTCACGCTGTCGTCTGAGGGCGTTTGCCCTGGCTTTCGCCATGTCAAGCTCTGTGCGGTACTGGTCTACGAGTGATGGTGTTGTCGCTTTCCTTGTCAGAAGCCTTGAGTAGCGGTCGTAGTCACGCTGCAGTTTGGCCACACGCAGTTCGGCCTCCTCGATGGTAGACTCAAAGACCGCGGCACTTGTCGAAGCCGTGTTTGCTGTGTTGCCTGCGACTTTTCTGCCGCTTTCGGCATCCGCGAGTGTCGCCTGCGCCTGTCGTAAGGCGATCGCATATTCGCGGTCGTCTATAACCAGCAGTGTATCGCCCTTATGTACATATTGATGCTCGGTAAAATGTATTTCGCTTATATATCCCGTCACTTTGACGTTGACAGGCGAAATATATTGCTCAATCTGAGCATCGTCAGTTTTTTCAGTACCATTATCGACGAACATCATTACAATGACAGTGATGGCGGCGAGAATAAACAGAGTGGCAATACTCGTTATAATTTTCTTTTTCATGTCAGTACAGGTTTTATCGTTCGGTTAATGAGGTGAGTGTGCCCGATAATCTGAGCAGTTCGAGATGTGCGAGATTAAACTGGTAATGGGCCTGTGCCTGCGCTGACTGGGCTGTGCGCAACTGCATCTCGTCCTGTAATATCGCAGTCATTGAAGCGATGCCTTCGCGGTATTGCTCTTCAGTCACCTTATACACATCGCACGCCTGCCGGTAATTATTGGACTGGGTATGGAACGCTTCGGTGTTATGGCGTAGTCTGAGTAGGGCATTCGAATAGTCGGTCGTCGCCCGGTCGTGTGCCAGCTCCGCCAGATTGGCGGCCTGGGCGGCCTCATACCGGTGTTGCCGGATCTGCAGTTTTTTGGAATTGGCGTCAAAAATCGGAATTGTGATGTTAAGGCCGATATAACAGTTGCCGAACCAGTTCCGTGATGAGGGGCGTCCATGAAAAAAGTGATTGAACTTATCCTGATACCCCAGGGCGCCGGCATATCCTGTCAGAGAAAGGGTCGGTGTATAACCCGCCTTGACAGCTGCAATCTTACGTTCCGTCAGTTTATGTCGAAGAGTGGCCATTCTGAGGTCCGGAAGGGTATTGCACATTGCAGAAATCCGGACCGAACGCAGATTCTACCTGCAAGTGCAAAATTAGGCAATAAATTTGAAGAAC
>CAZETN010000253.1:0-2362 GCA_964514475.1 uncultured Bacteroides sp. | reverse complement strand
TGGCGGCGCGCACGCGGTTCTCACCGCTGCCGTAGCCCGTCGATATGATGGCGGTACCTCCCTCACGCAACGTGCTGTCAACATCGTTGAAGTCGCGGTTGATTTCGCCTCGGATGGTGATGATGTCGGTTATGCCTTTGGCTGCGTTGAGCAGGGTATCGTCAGCGCGGGCGAAGGCATTGAAAATCGACAGCTCGGGATAAATCTGGGTCAGGCGCTCGTTGCGGATGGTCAGCATGGCGTCGACACTTGCGCCCATCTCCTTGGCGCCGTCCAGGGCCTTGAGCACCTTACGGCGTCCCTCGAACATGAACGGAATGGTGACGATGCCCACCGTCAGTATTCCTTTCTGCTTGGCTATACGGGCAACCACAGGAGCCGCGCCCGTACCGGTACCGCCGCCGAGTCCGGCGGTGACAAACACCATATCGGTGTTGTCGTCGAAGAGCGCGGCAATTTTTTCGGCATCCTCCTCGGCGTAGTTACGGGCCTTTTCGGGCTTGCCGCCGGCGCCAAGACCCGGGCCGATGCACAGTTTGGTGGGCACGGGGCTTTCGTCCAGTACCTGACGGTCGGTATTGATAAGGATGAACTCGACATCGCGTATGCCGCACTCGTACATGTGGTCGACGGCGTTGTTACCGCCGCCTCCGACGCCGATTACCTTTATTTTCTGAGTCTTGCCTGACTTTACAGGTGCTGTAAAATCAGTTGAGTTTATTATATCGTTGGGTGACATTTCTGTTTGTTTTTGATTACCGATTTTTGTATGACTGGTGCGAAGAATAGGTGAGCGGTGACGTACAGCCGGCGCCCCGGCCGGTGTCAGATATCATTGCCGTCGCCGTCGTCGCCGCCGCCCTGCAGAAAGTTACCTACCCGGTTTATGAAGAAACCCAGACGCTTCGAGGTCTTCTCCTTCTCCATCTTGCGGTTACGCTCCTTGGCAGCGGCAATTTCTTCCTTGGCGCGTCTTTCGCGTTCGCGGGCGCGGCGTGCCTCGATTTCCTCGTCGTCCACCAGAGTGTCGTCCTCGTCGCCATTGCTGTCGGCGTCGGCATATGCGGGCATGTCCTCCTCCTCGTCGTCACCGTCGTTTACTGCGGTGGCGGCGTATCGGTCTTTCTCCTGCCGCTCCGGCTCGGGTTCCGGTTCAGGTTCCGGTTCGGGCTCGGGTTCGGGTTCGGGATAGGTTATGCAGATATCGCTGCTGCCGTTGAATTCGGAGGCCGCGCGTGCTGCCATGGACAGGGCTATGATGTCGATGTTGTCGGCGCTGTTGACGGCAGGGTCGGCTATATGCACCGCAGTGGGTACGGTTGCCATGCGCACTTTCAGTCCGCTGAGGGCCCCGAGCAGCTGGCACATGCTGTGCAGCCGTGCCGCTCCGCCTGTCACAACTATGCCGGCGCGCATATCTGCGTCGGTATAGCCGGCAAACTGTATCTGGGCTATGACATTGGCCAGGATTTCGGATGCCCGGGCCTGCACGTAATTGTCTATCTGTATCTCCTCGAGGGGCGCCGTGCCGTTGTCGTTCATGGCTTTGCCGACGGTGCACTTTATGCGTTCGGCCTTTTCCTCGGTCAGTCCCATACCGACGGCCAGGTCGCGGGTAATGTTGCGTCCGCCCATCGGTATGGTGGCCACATACTGCAGAACACCGTTGGCGTACACCGAACATGTTGTTGTTTCGGCGCCCATGTCCACCAGCATACAGCCGGCATTGCGCTCGTCGTCGCTGAGGACGGCGTCGGCTATTGCTATCGGGCGTACCATGAAGCCCCATATATTACGGTTGAGACGCTCGTTGACAACGCGCTCGATGTTGCGGGCGTTAAGGGGGTCGGCATATACGACGGTGAACTCACCCGACAGGTCGTTGCCATAGGCACCTACAGGACGGTCGGCGCGCACGCCGTTCACACGGTATCCCAGGGGAACTATCTCGAGCGGTTCCTTGCCCTCGGGCACCTTGCCGAGGGCCTCGTTGTTGAGGCGGTCGATAAGCTGGCTGTCAATCAGTCGCTCCTCGGGTATGCGCAGTTCTTCGCGGTCGCGCACCGACGCCAGCGAGCGGCCGCCGACACTGACGTACAGGCCGGTGATTTCGCCGCCTGCCACACCCGGATGGTTGCCGAGACGTTCCAGTACCTGGGCCGTGGCGGGATTTAGCGCTTCCTGCTATTGCTGCTGGGTGGTGTACTGATTTTCGTACATGCCGCGGAGATCGTAATCCGTGCGGTCGTTGGTCAGCTTTTGATAATCCGTTGTCTCGGAGGTACGGGTGTAGAAATTACGACGGGGGTTGTAGTAGTAGGGATTATTGGTCAGCCCGGCCAGCATGGCGCATTCCCGCAGG
>CAZETN010000252.1:0-2364 GCA_964514475.1 uncultured Bacteroides sp. | reverse complement strand
GCGAAGAAATACAACACGCCGGTCTGGGTCTCTATACCCTTACCGGCGTGTTGTATTTCTTCGCCGACTCTATGATCGAGCTAATATTGCTCAGCTGCCTGCTCGGCGTGGGTTGCGGTCTGGTGATACCTCTGGCCGCCAGTCTGATTTCGCAGTACTTTGTCGGCAAGGCGCGTACGCGGCAGTTAGGCATGAAGTCGGGCATCTCCAACTTCACCGTCATCTTCGCCACTATGTTTGTCGGCTGGGTGGCCGGCATAAGCTGGCATCTGTCTTTCATCGTATATATGGTGCCTGTTATCCCGCTGTGTCTTATCCCGTTTATGACATCCTCGTATATCGAAAAGCATAAAGTCGAGGTAACTCCTCCCCCCATGCAGCCCCTCAAGGAGCCGGCAAAGCCTTCGGACGACGATATACAGAAGTCAAAGGCCAGTCACAGGCCCGCCAATGTCAATTTCCACTTCCAGGGACGCACCTCGCTGATGCTGCTTTTCGGCGTCATGGCTCTGTATTTCATGGCCACTTACGGCACCGAAGTGGTGTCGTACTACCTGCCTTTCACCATGGACCACTATCATCTGTCCACGGGCGATGTGGGTGTGGCCACAGCCATGTTCTTCACCGCCGCCACTGTTTCGGGCTTCTTCCTGTCGCACATAATACGCCTGGTAGGCAAATACACCATGCAGGTGGCTATACTGTTCTGCATCATCGGCCTCTTCGGCGTAGGCGTACTGCACTGCTACTGGAGCTTCGTGCTCGGCGTGTTCGTCATGGGGCTTGGATACGGTGTCATTCAGCCGGTGATATACGACAAGACTTCGTATATCGCCCCCAATTCGGCACGTTCGACCGAATACTTCGCCTACTTGCTCACCTGCAATTATATCGGTATTTCGCTGGTGCCTTTCATCATAAGCGCGGCCAAGCGGCTCTTTGACGCGCAGGGTGACCCCAACTTCTCGTTCATCTTCAACGGGTTTGTCATGATTGCCGTACTGCTCGTCGCTATCTGGAAGCGCCGCAGCTTCATTATGGAAGCCGACCCGGATTCTTACGAGAAACCCGTCGCCTGAAACCGGACGGCACAGTCCGTATCCGAAAAAGCGCTGACAGAGTAAACCGCACCCCGGGAGCCATGCACAAGACTCCTCGGGGTGCGGTTTATCTGTCAGGCGGATGCCTTTCCGGGACAATGAAGCCGGTTACGCAACCGAGACGGGGACACCGGTCGCGGCGGTGATGCGGGCGGCGGCGGCATCCAGCTCGGCGCGTGATACTCGCTCGAGGCTCTGTTCGGGGGTGCGCCGGTCTATGCTGTACAGCATTACCGATGCCGGAGCTATGGCTCGTATGGCCTCGATAAGGGCGTCGAGTTCCGTATCGGTGGTGTTGTCGATAATACGCCCTTCATGGGTGCCGCGTGTGAGCAGTGTCTGTACTATCAGATTGCCGCCGAAGGCCTGCAGCTGAGGAATGACGCGGCTGACGGTGAAAGACGGCGATGCGGGACGGTCGAGGGCACGCATGGTGTCCTCGATGGCGCTGTCGAGTTTCAGGATGTTGTTGTCGACGCGTTTCAGAGCCTCGACGACGTCGGGACGGTGCAGTTGTGTGGAGTTTGAAAGCACCGAAATCTTTACGTCGCCAAAGTAGCGGTCGCGCAGGGCTATTGTGTCCTCGATGATGCCGGCGAAGTCAGGATGCAGTGTCGGCTCACCGTTGCCGGAGAACGTGATGACGTCGAGATTTTCGCCGTTGGCATGCATGGCGGCCAGTCTGGCCTCGAGTGCCTCGCGCACATATCGCCGGGGAGGCAGTCCGGTTTTTCCCGGACCCTGGGCATTGTAGCCGGCCTCGCAGTACAGACAGTCGAACGAGCACACTTTGCCGTCCGATGGCGACAGGTTTACGCCCAGGCTTGTGCCGAGACGTCGCGAATGAATAGGCCCGAAGATGGTATCGTGGAAAAGGATTGTCTGCATTTCTTTAATAGGCAATTAGCGATTGGTAATTCGGGGAGGCGGGTCAGCGTCCCGGGGCGAGGAAGCGGACGACAGCCGTGGTGATAAGGCCGGTGACTGCTACCGCGGCGATGACCGCAAGCAGGTCGGAGGCGGCTACGCGCACCGGGTAGGCTTCGACGGTGAGCAGGATCGTGTCGCCGGCCAGACGGATGAACTTGCCGTACTGCTGTGCCAGACTCAGGCCTACGCCGAGAATGATGCCGGCCACACCTCCGGTGAGGGTTATCAGCCACGCTTCGCCGGTGAATATGGCGCGTACCGTGCGTCGTGTCGCGCCGAGGGCCCGCAGGGGGCGCGTGGCGGCGCGCGTTTCGATAATCAGCAGCGACAGGGT
>CAZETN010000251.1:0-2367 GCA_964514475.1 uncultured Bacteroides sp. | reverse complement strand
TCCCCTGAGGAGGAGTGAGGAAAGGGCCGTTGCACTTCTTATTGGAATCTTTCCACACCGCTGCGCAGCTCCTTCGCCTCGCGCGGGATGGGTCAGGGCGACTGCGCGGCTTACGCAATCGACATCGACGGACACCGTGTGGCGCTGTTCAGCGTACACCTGCAGAGTATCGGACTTACCGGCGAGGACAAGACCATGTTCCGCGAGCTTACCGATATCCGCGGCGACGGCGAGCCAAGGCCATCGCTGGGAGACGTGCGCCGCCAGCTGGTCACAAAACTCGCCGAGGCGGCTGTAAAGCGCGCCGACCACGCAGACATGCTTATACGCGACATAGCACGCTACGGAGGCGAAAACGTGATTGTGTGCGGCGACTTCAACGACGTGCCCGGCTGATGGGCCCTCCACCGCCTGTCCGACTGCGGCATGCGCGAAGTATACCCCGAGGTCGGCACAGGATACATGCGCACCTACAACAAGAACCGGTTCTGGTTCCGCATCGACCATATTCTGTACCGCGGCAGACTGAAGCCTGTGTCGATGCACCGCGGCAGCATTGTATCCTCGGACCATTTTCCAGTAATGGCCACTTTTGTATTCGACGAGTGACCCTTGTTGGCAAAATCGCCTGTTTTTTTGTACATTTGCCAAAACTCCACATCGCGTACATCATCCGATATTCCAATCATCACATAACACCCAATCCCTCCTATCAGAAATGAAACGAAACATTCTGGGCGCCGTCGCGCTGAGCCTGGCTGTTCTGCCCTCGGGCGCCCGCACAAATCAAGCTGACAACGTGAAAAACAATCCATTCCTTGTCGAGTACAACACTCCGTACCGAATTCCACCCTTCGGACAGATAAAAGTCGAGCACTATCTTCCGGCTCTCGAAGAAGCCATCAGGCAGCACAATGCCAGCATCGACGCGATAACAGGCAATCCGGCGGCCCCGACATTCGACAACACCATAGTGGCACTTGACCGTTCGGGCGAGCTGCTTGACCGCGTTGCCGCCGTATACTTCGCTCTGTCCGAGTCCAACTCAAGCCCCGAACTGCAGGCCGTGGCCGAGAAATTCGAGCCTATGTACATGGCGCACCTCGACGAGGTGTCGATGAACCCGACTCTCTTCGCCCGCATCAAAACACTTTACGACACACGCGACAAGCTCAATCTGGCCCCCGACCAGAAGCTTATGCTTGAAAAACGTTACAAGGAGGCCGTACGCTCGGGCGCCCTGCTCGACGCCAAGGGACAGGAACAGCTCAAGGCCGTCAATGCCGAACTGGCCGACCTGTACCTTAAATTCAACAAGAACCTGCTGGCCGCCACCAACGGGTTCTCCATCGTAATCGACGACGCCGCCCAGCTGTCAGGACTTCCCGCCAGCAATATATCGGTGGCTGCCGACGAGGCCCGCAGCCGCGGTCTCGGCGAGGGCAAGTACGTGCTCACACTGCACGCCCCCAGCCGCCTGCCTGTGCTGCAGTACGCCGACAACCGCGACCTGCGCCGCCGCATGTACCAGGGATACACCACTCTGGCCTCGTCGGGCGAGTACAACAACTTGCCCGTCATCAGCAAAATACTTCAGGCCCGCGCCCGCAAGGCCCATCTGCTGGGCTTCAAGGACTATGGCTCGTACATGACCGACAATGTAATGGCAGGAAGTGTCAAAAATGCCGAGGACCTGCTGATGCAGATATGGCCCGCAGCCGTAAAACGCGCCAACGAGGAAGTGGCCGAGATGCAGCAAATCGCCGACAGCGAGGGCGCAGGCATTACAATCGAGCCGTGGGACTACGCCTATTATAACGAGAAGGTGCGCCGCGCCAAATATGACCTCGACGAAGCTCAGGTGCGCAACTATTTCGCCGTCGACTCGGTCCGCAAGGGCATTTTCACCATGGCCGAACGTCTCTACAACATAAAGTTCACCGAAAAACCCGAGTGGCCCAAGTATTACGAGGAAGTGAACATGTACGACGTCACCGATCACACTACCGGCGAACACATAGCGGTATTCATGACCGACTATTTTCCCCGCGCCTCGAAACGCCAGGGCGCGTGGATGAGCGAGTTCAAGGGTTCGTGGGTAAACCCTGACGGTACAGCCGACCGGCCAATCATCTTCAACGTCGGCAACTTCAGCAAGCCCACCGGCGACATTCCCTCGCTGCTGACAATCGACGAGGTCGAGACCATGTTCCATGAGTTCGGACACGGACTGCACGGCATGCTCAGCCGCGCCCGTTACAAGGGGCAGGCCGGAACAAATGTCGACCGCGACTTTGTCGAACTGCCGTCGCAGATCCACGAGCACTGGGCCCTCGAACCCGAGCTGCTCAAAGTTTACGCCAACCA
>CAZETN010000250.1:0-2387 GCA_964514475.1 uncultured Bacteroides sp. | reverse complement strand
TTTTCCGCATGGTCTCGTATGTCTTGTCGGCGTCGACATTCTTGTAATGCCAGGTTTTGGAATATGCATACTCGGGGGTGTGGCTGGCATTGTCAAGCCAGTTTGCCCAATATACAATACTTTTGCCTTCAAAAATTCGGTCTACGGCTGCTTTAGCCGCTGGCGTCAGATGCCGTTCCGCGATATTTGCAGTGACATCATGGCCTTTTTGGCTCCAACCCCATGACTGGATGCCCATCGCAAGACAAACCGCTGTTACCGCGGCGCGAAAAACTATCTTCATATTCTCTATATTTTATATGTTATTTTAAGGCAAAGGTAATGATAAAACGGCAATAAAACGCGCTCCGGAACCGGTTTATTGTAAGCCTGTTTTTTCCGGCTGACATAAAATCACGAAATTTGCCAATCAAAATACAGAGTAAAAATGCTCTTCCATCCCAAATCCATGTCTCTGACCGCCCTGTGCGCGTTGCTGCTTACTGGTTGCGGAGGCGCCAAACTCACCACAGCCAACGAACAGCTGGCACGCGGCGAATACTGCGATGCTTCAAAAACATACCGCAAGATTTACAATAAGCTTACCAAGCGCGAAGAGCGTCCGTTGCGCGGCCAAGTAGCTTTCAGCATGGCCGAATGTCACCGTCATCTCAACCAGACTGCCCGCGCTGCCGCAGCCTACCAGAATGCCATCCGTTATGAATGGCCCGATTCTAAGGAGTACCCCTATCTGGGGCAAATGCTTCAGGCCGAGGGCAAATATCAGCCGGCCATCGACGCATATCAGCAGTTTCTTGACCGTGCACCGGGTAACAAACTGGCGTTAACCGGTATTTCGGGCTGCAAACAGGCCTTGGCCAAGCCGGCGAAGACGCGATATATCGTGCGCAATGCCAAGCTTTTCAACTCGCGACGTGCCGACTACGCACCGATGTTTTTGGACAACGCCTTCGACCGTCTGTACTTTACGAGTACCACCGAAAAAGCCTCCGGAAACCGCAAGTCCGAGATTACCGGGATGAAAAACGGCGATATATATGTCTCGGCCAAAAACGAGCGCGGCGAGTGGCAGCGTCCCGAGCCTGCTGAGGGGGAACTGAACTCGGACTTCGACGAGGGCATTGTCAGCTTTACCCCTGACGGTCAGACGATGTATCTGACCAAGGCGCGCCGCGAACAGAATGCAAACACTGGAGTCGAAATCTATACCTCGACGCGCAGCGACGCCAAATGGAGCGCACCTGTGAAACTGGAGATAACCGCCGACACACTCTCGAGCTACGGTCATCCGGCTGTCAGCCCGGACGGCACGTGGTTGTACTTCACCAGCGACATGCCGGGCGGCAGCGGCGGCAAGGATATCTGGCGTATAAACCTGAAGGAACGCGCGGGCAGTCTCGAAAATCTCGGCGAATGGATCAACACGCCGGGCGACGAGGTATTTCCGTACGTACGCACCGATTCAGTGCTGTACTTTGCCTCAGACGGCCATGCCGGATTCGGAGGCCTCGATATTTTCCGCGCCGAACTAAAAAAGAGCGGAGGCTGGAGTGTCGTAAACATGGGACAGCCAATAAACTCTTCTGCAGACGACTTCGGTATTACCTTCGGACAGGGCGAGAGCGGATATTTCAGCAGCAACCGCGGTGACGCCCGCGGATACGACCACATATACTCGTTTGAACTTCCCGAACTAAAAATCACCATCTCGGGCTGGGTTCTCGACCGCGACGAGGAACCTGTGCCCAATGCCGTCATACGCATCATCGGCAATGACGGCTCCAACCAGAAGACGGTGGCGCGAGCCGACGGATCATTCTCGTTTCCCCTGCAACGCGGCGTAAGTTACGCCATGCTTGCCGGTGCCAAGGGATATCTGAATGCACGCCAAGAATTCACCAGCGACATTGCCGAGGAAGACGCCGAATACAGTATTGACTTTCTGCTTGCTTCTGTTACAAAGCCAGTTGTCGTCGACAACATTTTCTACGACTTCGACCGCGCGTCACTGCGTCCCGAGTCAAAGAAGGCGCTTGACGAGTTGGCACAGGTTCTGCGCGACAATCCCAATGTCACCATCGAGATGGCATCGCATACCGACCGCAAGGGCTCTGACGAATATAACATAGGGCTGTCCTCACGACGGGCCCGTTCGGTTATCGACTATCTCATCAGTGTCGGCATCAAGGCCGATCGTCTTCAGAGTCAGGGATATGGTAAATCGCGGCCCAAAACCGTAACCAAAAAGCTGGCACGCGAGTACCCGCAGTTCAAGGAAGGAGATATTCTTACTCCGGAATTCATCGAGGCACTTAGCCCCGAGGACCAGGAGGCCGCCGACCAGATCAACCGCCTCTGTAACGGCCAGAAAATCTACTGTGGCATAA
>CAZETN010000249.1:0-2388 GCA_964514475.1 uncultured Bacteroides sp. | reverse complement strand
GACCCCGTGTCGGCCATAGGTCCGCACCACATCACGCCTGCGCACGATGAGAATGCGATGGTGATTGTGGACAAGGGGGCGGCCACCGAGATCTCCACGCCGAGGCTGTCGGCGAAGAGCGTGGGCAGCCAGTTCTTCGTCGCCCAGCCCGGTACCGAGCTTGAGGCGAAGAAGAAAATGATGGTCCAGAAGGCCACGTTGGACATCAGCATGCCCAGCGACGCCCATACGGCCCGCAGATTGTTGCGCAGGGTTATTGAAAGGGGCGCCTTGGCGCCGGACTGCTGAGCCTTGTCGCCCGGGGCGCGCTTCTCGTAAAGGAAGAGGATGAGCACCAGGGCATAGACGATACCTGCGATGCCGAACCAGTGGAAGGTGGCCTGCCACGACAGACGTTCGGCCACGAAGGCGCCGAAACCACCCACGGCCTGGCCCATGTACAGGCCCGTCATGTGTATGCCGATGGCCAGGCTGAGCTGTTTGCCCGTGAAGTAGTCGGCGATGAGTGACAGCGCCGCCGGTATGTACAGCGCCTCGGATACACCCATCAGCGCGCGCAGCCAGTAAACCTGATTATATGTCGTGGCGTAGCCCATGAGCAGCGTCACCGTCGACCATACGCCCAGCGACAGCACGATGAGCCACTTGCGGTTGACACGGTCGGCGACGATACCCGATACCGGGCTCATGAAGCCGTAAATCCACATGAACGCCGCCATCACCTTGCCGAACATCACCTTGCTCTCGAGGTCGGTGATGTCAAGGGCCATGGCGTCGCGCATCGTAGACAGCATCTGCCGGTCCATATAGTTGAGCAATGCCACAACCCAGAGCAGGCCGACAACCAGCCACGGATACCATTTCTTAAGTCTTATCGAATTCATAATTTTTTAGAGTTAAAAACGGGAGTGCGCGACGCCTTGCGCATAATGTGATGTGCGGTCCGGCCGCGAACCCCCGTCACCTTAGAAATGTGTGTCCCGGATTATCTCTGCAGGCCCGTGCGGCACGGGTTCTGACCGCGCATGGCCCATGCAGAGGCAGTGTTGTATGAAGAAGCTTTCGAAGTCGCGCAGACAACAGTGGGTGCGCCGTCCTTGACCACCGTCACATACAGACGGCCTGCGGCATCCATCACCGGTGCCGAAGTGCAGGACTGACCCAGTTGAGCCTCGGCCAGCAGCGTGCCGTCAGGTTTGACGACATAATAGTTGGCGCCGGCGTCGACAAGGTGGATGTAACCCCGGTTGTCGACGAGGGGAGATGTCTGGACGTTTCCCTTGGTGGCGAAGGTCCACTTGACGCTGCCGTCGCGGTTGAGTGCGATGAGACCCTCAGCCGGAGCCATACCGCCGTTGGCATACAGAGTGCCGTCCTCGGCGATTACAACGCCGCCGTCAGGTATGGCGCCTGCGGTAGGATGAATCCATTTCACCGAACCCGAGACATTGAAGGCGATAATCTGGCCGCCGGCACCGGCATCGGTGACGAAGTAGACCGTGCCGTCGGCATCGATGGCGGCCTGGGCGCTGCGCAGTGCGCCGGTGAAGGCGTCAGCTGCACCGCCTAAGTCGGTATTGTACGACCACAGCTGCTTGCCCGAGTTGGTGTCGAAGGCAAAGAAGCCCTGGTTGCCGTTGGCGGCGGCGTAGGCCACGCCCGACTTGGACAGCGTGATGCCTGCCGTTGCGCCGAGACCCTCGGTGGCGAAGGCCGAGATGCTGCCGGAATTGGAGATTTTCCACACCTCGTTGCCGCGGGTAGCCACGATGATGTTGCCGGCGGCGTCGATGGCAGGGGTGATCGCATAGAGGTTGGTGCCGCTGGCGCCGCCCTTCTTAGCCCACTTGAGCGAGCCGTTGGGGTTGGCGGCTATAACGTATACGCCACGCTCCTTCGAGGTAGACTGCAGGTCACGGACTACCATATAGATTGTGCCGTCAGCGCCTACTGAGGGCGAGCTGAATACATCCTTGGCCTGGGCCGTGGGCGAGGTGCCAGACATGGCCACGCTGAGGTCGAGAGTCCACTTGACCTGACCATCGGCGGCGTTGAAGGCGTAGAGGGCCGCCAGGTCGCTGCCGGCGAGGCTGCGAAGCATGTATACCGTCGAGCCGTCGGGGGATACGGCGGGTGACGAACCGCCCTTGACGGCACCGCCCAGCATGGCAGTCCACTGAGTGGCGATAATCTGCGACGGATCCTGGATGTTCACGCTCTTTGTCACACTTGTGGTCAGTCCGTACGAGTCGGTGACGGTGAGCTTGACGGGATACGAGCCGGCCTTGTCATAGAGGAACACAGGATTCTGCTGGTCCGAAGTCGAGCGGGCCTCGTCGGCGAATTCCCACTTCCACGAAGTGATGGTGGTATTGCCTTTGGTGATCG
>CAZETN010000248.1:0-2404 GCA_964514475.1 uncultured Bacteroides sp. | reverse complement strand
GGATTTTTCGAAACCAACACCAATCATGACAAAGGCTTCGGCATGCTCGAGGAATTTATAAAGATGGGCATACCTTTTGACCGTACACTTAACCAGACGGGCGAACGCTGGGAGATAGGTGCTGCCCGCGACCTGTCGCAGAACCTTGTTATGAGCCGCGTCAAAAACGGTCCGTACGCTACAGTCAACAACAGCAGTACCCCCAATGCTAATGCCTATAACCGCAGCCTGTACGAAATCTGCGAGGAGGTGGAGGCTAACAATTTCGATGCCTTTATATCGATTCACTCCAACGCTACATCCACGGATATAACCACCACAAACTACCACCTGCTGGAGTATCGCGGCGAGGACGGCGAGGACGGCGTCCTTGTCGACGGGTCGTGGGAGATGTGCCAGGCTGTGGCAAAGGTCTCGTTTGCCAATACCCACATGAACTGGTCGGAGTCGGCTCCGTATATCCGCGGCGACATTTCGTTCAATCACGGAAGTTCGACCAACGGTCTGGGCTACACCGGCTATCTGGGAGTGCTGAAGCACGGATGCCCCGGGTTTCTGGTAGAGGGCTACTTTCATACCTATACTCCGGGGCGTCACCGGGCAATGAACTGGGATGTCGACATAATGGAAGGAGTGTGCTATGCACGCGGTTTCGCCGATTATTTCGAAATCGGACGCGCGGCGACCGGCGATATATACGGAATAGTGCGCGACAAGCATCTCAAGCTGAAGAGTCATCTTTACCTTGGCCGCGGCAAGGACCAGTATAAGCCTGTCAACGGCTGCAAGGTGGTGCTGTGCCGTGATGGCGTCAAGGTGGCCGAATACACCACCGACGGTTTCTATAACGGCGCCTTTGTATTCCGTGACCTTGAGCCCGGCAAGTATCTCATGTCGTTCAGCCATCCCGATTACAAGGATATAGACGGTTATGAAATCGAGGTTGTCGGCGGTGACTGTGTATATCCGGCCATCGACGTGCAGGCGCGTACCTGGATTACCATTGACGACCTTACGGATACCTATCCCGACCAGCTGGACGGAGACGGAGCCTATGGGGCCTGCGACAGATATGGTTTCGTAAAAAGCTACTCCGACCTGGCCGAGGCCCGGCTCGAGGGAAGCGAGGTCGTACGCACGCTGGTGCGCGAGCGCAATATGTACGTGCTGGCTCTCACCGGAGGTAACCCGGTTGTGGTGTTGTACGACCTGAAAGCCAGAAAGGCTGTCAAGACCATGGACCTCGGCGATGCCGGTAACGTCACCGACATCGCTCTGAGCGGCGAGGGCGCGCTGCTTGCCGCCAACGACCGCGGCGATGTATATGTCGTGGACGACGTCGCCGGCCCGCGCCTGCTGGCCTCGTTCGGCATACCGGTGTGCACAATGGCCTGCCGGGGCACCCTTGCCGACGGTGCAATCGCCGTGGCGGATGCCTCGGGTATGGCGAAAGGTATTACTGTCAGCGACGGCGTCGCCGGCGACGCGCTTACGTACCAGCTTCCCGACGTGTCCGGAAAAAGACTTATTGCCGCCCCGGCCGGTCACGGTTTCTGGGCCGTGGAAGCCGGTACGTCGGCGTTCCGTTATGCGGGACATGCCTATCTGACCTCTGTCTCGGCTGACGGTGTGTCGCTGACCGACGTCACCGACGGACAGGACCGGCCCCGTGCCGTCACTGTCACCGGCGCCGCTCTTGATAAGCTTGATGTGCCCGCGGCCTCGTGCAGCTGGATCGAGGTTACCCGCGATGCCGAAAGCAACGCCATCACAGCCGCCGCTATCGAAATAAATATAGTCCGCGACGGCAAAATCACCCGCATGACCACTGCCGGCGCCGAACAGGCGTCCTACCGGTCGGCCTACGCCTACGACCTGCAGGCCAAAGTCGCCGATGGCCTGGTTGACCTCAGTTACAGAACATCTTCGCCGGCGGCGGTATCAGCGACACTGATACTGACACCCGCAGCCGGCGGCGAAGATATAAGGCTGCCGCTGCCGTCGCCCGTCGACGGTCTCAATACGGCCGAAGTGGAAACCGGCGCTTTGGGCGACGGCGACTACAGGTGGTCCGTGGAACTGGTGAGCGCCGATGTCCCCGTCTCGGCTGTCAGCATGATCCCCAATCCTGCCGGAAACACAAAGGCAACCCGCGGAGGTGTGGCATGGATGGACGATACCGAATGTCCGTCGTTCGGTAAGCTCGTCGTCACCAACGGCAACGCTCAGGGTATCGATGTGTGCAATGCCGATATGACCCCGCAGAATACAGTGCGGTATATGCCCGAAGGCAATCGCTGGGACAAGAACAACGCCTCGTCGGCCTACCGTGTGGCCGTACTTGACGGAAAGGCGGTGATATGCGATCTGTCCAACAAGGGTTCGGGTTACTGGGAGTTCGACC
>CAZETN010000247.1:0-2416 GCA_964514475.1 uncultured Bacteroides sp. | reverse complement strand
CAAGTAAAATATCAACCGTTTAAGATTACATACGCATGAAAAAGATATATACCTTACTTGCAGTCGCCGCTCTCGCCGTGGGCGCATCCACCCCGGCTTTCGCCGACTGGAACAAGAGTGGAGTTAAAGTCATGCTCGACCCCGGACACGGCGGCAGCGACCCCGGTGCCGGACGCGCAGGCTACCCCTACGAACACGACCTGGTTCTGCGCTGCTCGATGGCAATGAAAGGATGGCTCGAAGGCCAGAACTGCCCCCTGCGCATGACACGCACCACAAACACAACCGTCAGCCTGTCGGCACGCCGCCAGGCATCGATTTCGTACGACCCCTGGGTATTCTGCTCGGTTCACCTCAATGCCTTCAACGGCACCGCAAACGGCACCGAGACATGGTACTACTGGGCCAACCGCTCGCCGTCCCTGGCACAGAAAGTACAGTCTGAGCTCGTCAGCCGCCTGGGACGCGTAAACCGCGGCGTAAAGCAGAACGGATGGACAGTAATCACCGGCGCAAGCTACATCCCGGCCATTCTGACCGAAGGCCTGTTCGTTGACAATGTCACCGAAAACAACATGATCAACGACAACAGCAAACCCGGCTTCAAGGCATGGGTAAACGGTCACCTGCAGGGCTTCAAGAACTTCATGAACTCCGAAAGCGCAGGCATCACCGGCGACGCCAACTATGGCGGTACCACACAGCCTCCTGTGACCACGACCCCCACCCTCAGCTGTGCCGGAGGCCTTACCTTCGAATGCTATGTGGGCGAACATCCCGAACTCGAGCTTGCCATCACCGGCAAGGACCTCACCGAAAACATAACCGTCACCTGCCACTCGGGACGCTACAACATCGTCGGCGGCTCGGGCGACCTGGGCGGTGCCACCACCACAACCCTGGGCAAAACCGGCGGCACTGTCAAGGTGCGTCTGCACATGAGCAGCGAGGCCGGCGAGTGGAACCTGGACGGCGCTACCGGCTTCATGCGTATCGACGTGGCCTCCAAAGGCGTCGAGACAAAGAAGGTGATGCTGGCTGCCAAAATCAAACCGCAGCCCCTGCAGCCTGCCGAAAAATGGAATATTTCCGAAACCAAGGGCAACAAGACCTCGAAAGGTTACGACGCCGGCCTGATTCGCAACTTCTGCTACAAGGACGGTAAAATCTACGCCGTATACAACCACAAGGACATCATCGTGCTCAACGCCCAGACCGGCGAAAAACTCGGATTTATGAAACGCGGCGACGTAGTGGCCGGAGGCACCCTGCAGCTTTGCGATGTCAAGACCGTCAGCGGCAAAATCGTTGCCTGCAACCTGGCAACCGCATCCTCCAACGAAAACCTGCGCCTGTACGCATGGGACAGCGACAACGCCGATCCCTATCTGGTACGCGAAATCGCACCCTCGGACTTCCACGGCGCAAACCGTCTGGGCGACTGTCTCGAGCTCAACGGCAACTGGGACAGCGACGTATGGTTCTCGTTCGGCAACGAAAGCGGCAAGACCCGCATCATCGAATGGAACAAGAAAGGCAACAACTGGACCAGCCAGACCTACGAGGTAGTGACCAAATACGGCTCCACTGAAACAAACCTGTCGACGCAGGCTACGGTGCGCGTATATCATCAGGCCGGCGGCTGGTGGATCGACGGCAAGGACAGCTATCCCACCTGGGCTACCCTGCAGGACGGCAAGGCCGTGCGCCAGACTTACGTCGACACCGGCGAAAGCTGGGGTTCCTCGCACCACGAATTCTATTTCGGAGGTCAGAAACACTCGGTCAACCTCGTCTTCAACAGCAAGTACTACGAAAACAACGTGCTTGTGAACGACAAGAACTATCTTGGCGGCCGCATGCGTATCATCCAGGACCTCAGCGGCGACTTTACCCGCATGCAGACCATCGGCGACTATCCCTCGGACGGTCTGGGCAACACCAGCCGCAACCCCAACGCCACCGGCGACTGCTTTGTAAACACCGACGGCAGCAACTATCTTGAAGCCTGGGTACTGTCCACCAACCAGGGCCTCGCATACTTCGCCCACGGCAACGTGCCCGCGCAGAACCCCGCCAAGCTCGAACTTCAGGAGCCTCAGGGCGACAGCCCCGATCCCATCGACCCGGACCCCCGCGACCCCCACCCCACCCCCCTGACCTCGGAAGTAGGCGAGTTCAGCGAAGTATGGCATTACTCCATCGCGAAGAACAATCTGCCCTCGTGGTTCGACAATACCACTAACTTCCCCCGCACCGCCGCAATCGTAGGCGACAAGGTGGTAGTCGCCAACATCAAGGCCTGGGGCAAACTCTCGATGCACGCCATCACCGCCGACCAGAACGCCAGCGTCAGCGCCGTCAAGACCGACGGTATCAGCGTCGGCACCATCGTTAGCGGTGCGCTCGCCAGCTA
>CAZETN010000246.1:0-2419 GCA_964514475.1 uncultured Bacteroides sp. | reverse complement strand
CCCCTGAGGAGGAGTGAGGAAAGGGCCGTTGCACTTCTTATTGGAATCTTTCCATGCAACCTTGCAGCATTTTTTTGCGCAAAGTTTTGCGGTTATCTCAAAAAGTTGTACCTTTGCGGTCGGGTAAGTCCTACACGACCAGCTCCACCCAAATCCCCCAGGTCTTGACCGAAGCAAGGGTAGGGCGTTGAGCGGTGCGATGTAGATCGCTTACCCTTTTTTCATCCCCCCCCTGACATCATGATTAAGAAAATGTTTCTGAGTACAGTGATACTGCTTGCGGCGCTGGGTGCCGTCGGCTGCGGCTCGTCGTCATCATCATCGTCACCCTCCGGCGATGGCGGCGAGGGCTCCCCCGACAGTGCCGTGGCGCTGCCCGCTTTCGACGGGCGCCGGGCTTACGACGATGTCAGCCGTCAGGTGGCCTTCGGGCCGCGCGTACCCGGCTCGGAGGCCCACCGCCGTTGCGCCGACTGGATTGACAGCTGCATGCGTGCCGCCGGCGCCGATACGGTGTTCAGCCAGACGGCCACCGTCGACAACGGCCGCGGAGGCACTATGCCGATCCGCAATGTCTTTGCCCGCTTCAACGCCGACGCGCCGACGCGCATACTGCTGCTGGCGCACTACGACACACGCCCGTGGGCCGATCAGGACCCGGACCACGCCAATCACGCCACGCCAATCGACGGCGCCAATGACGGCGGCAGCGGCGTGGGCCTGCTCACGGCAATGTCGTCCTATATCGCCGCAAATCCGCTGCCTGACGCTATAGGAGTGGACATGCTGTTTACTGACGGAGAAGACTCGGGTGTCAGTGACGGAGACGACCCTTCGGACGATCTGACATGGTGCCTGGGCACCCGCTATTTCGCCCGTCACCTGCCGTACCGGCCCGGACATCTGCCGCGGGCCGCCGTCCTGCTTGACATGGTGGGAGCCAGGAACGCGGTATTCAGGCAGGAGTACTTCGGGATGACACGCGCGCGGAACCTGGCCGAAAACTTATGGAAATGCGCTGCCGAAGCCGGCAAGTCATCGCGCTTCGACAGCCGTATCGGCGGAGCCGTGAACGACGACCATCTGCCGCTGCTCGACGCCGGAATTCCCGCTGTGGACATCATCGAAATCGGCCATCCCGAGACAGGCTCGTTTCATCCCTCCTGGCACACCCTCGGCGACAACATGTCGGTCATCGATTCCGCTACGCTCGCCGATGTCGGCGACGTCCTTGTGTACTTTATTTACAGGAACCGGCTGTAGTCCCCGCGGACTATACGGCGCCCCATGTCAAATGCCGGCGACGGCCGGTCGCTGATTATAAACTGAAGAAAAAATGACTATAGAAGAAAAACAATCCGAGATAATAGACGAGTTCAACGGCATCGACGACTGGCTCGACCGGTATGCGGCCATAATTGACACCGGCATGGAGCTTCCCGAACTTGACCCCCGGTACAAAGTGCCCGAAAACCTTATAGACGGCTGTCAGAGTTCGGTATGGCTGCACAGTTATCTCGACGACAACGGCCACGTGCGCTACGAGGCCGATTCGAACACCAGCATCGTCAAGGGAATCATAGCCCTGCTGGTATCGGTGCTCGACGACCGTACCCCCGACGAAATCCTGAATGCCGACCTGCACTTCATCAAGGATATCGGCCTGGGCGACAACCTGTCGCCCTACCGCGCCAACGGTCTGCTGGCCATGCTGAAGCAGATGAAGTACTACGCCATGGCCTTCAAAGCCACGCAGGCCTGACGGGGCTCCGTGTTGATCCGCCGGATTATTTCAGGCGCGCGAGCGCCGCATCGAGGCGGCGGTTTGCGTCCGCAAGGCGGCTGTAGGGGATTTTGCCCTCCTTTACGGCCCGCACTATGATGTCGACAAGCAGCCGTGGACGGTCGGCCTCGAACCCGGTGGATATATTGTTGCCCACACAAAGCAGGTCGGCGCCCGAGTTGATTGCCAGCACCATCAGTTCGTCAAGGGGATAATTGTCGCGCAGCGCCTCCATGTACAGGTCGTCGGTGATAATCAGTCCGTCGAAGCCCATTGCCTCGCGCAGCATGCCTGTGGTGATTTTTTGCGACAGCGATGCCGGATAATCGGGGTCGAGGTCGCGGTTGAAGATATGGGCCGTCATTATGGCGTCGGCGTCACCGCTGTCGATGAGGCTTCTGAAAGGGACAAGTTCTTTTTCGGTCCATGTTGCGGTGACATCGGTAAATCCGTGATGGGTGTCGCTGACGGCGCTGCCGTGCCCCGGGAAATGTTTGATGGTGGAGATGACGCCCCTGGTGCGGTGTTCGCGGATGAAGGAGCGGCAGATCTCGCCCACGGAGTCGGGCGAGGCGGCATATGCCCGGTCAAGGGTGCTGATGGCCGGATAGCCCGGTATGAGCAGGTCGGCTACCG
>CAZETN010000245.1:0-2436 GCA_964514475.1 uncultured Bacteroides sp. | reverse complement strand
TGACCGCGGTGCCAAAGTGGTTGCTACCGGTTATGCCGACTGCGGATTTGACGTCGACATGGGTCCGCTGTTCCAGACTCCCGCCGAAGCTGCACGCATGGCCGTTGAAAACGACGTGCACATCCTGGGCGTAAGCTCGCTGGCCGCAGGTCACAAGACCCTCATCCCGCAGGTAATCGAAGAACTCAAAAAGCTTGGGCGCCCCGACATCCTTGTCACTGCCGGCGGCGTTATCCCCGCACAGGATTACGACTTCCTCTATCAGGCCGGCGTGGCAGCCATCTTCGGCCCCGGCACCCGCATCCCCGCATCGGCGATCAAGATGCTCGAAATCCTCAATGACGTTGAAGAGTAACCCAACCACGGGTTAACCAATATCCATCCGATAACAGCGGCGCCCCCGGTCGGGAGCGCCGCTGTTATGTCATGATGTATTGCACGTGTTAAATAACTACAGCCGCATCTTTTGTATGAGCGCGTACGATAAAAAATCCCGGTCGCTTACGCGTCCCGTCATCGGCATACACCGATCTATATTACTTCAGACGGAAATTATAGCCCGCGGTGAACACGAGGTTCATGCCGCGCGAGGCACTGAATTCATCGGCTTTCGATGAGTCATAGATATTACCGAGGCCATAATAGAAACGGGCTTCGATGTAAACCGAATGTCGGGGCCTGGCCCACCACTCGCATCCAAGGCCGGCGCAAATTCCGTAGTCGATCTTATGCTTGACCTCCATCGACATCTGGTTGACACGACGCGTGGACGCTATTCCGGCGCCGGCCGGATGTGTATAGTCGAAATTCGAACTGATGCTGTTCGAAATCATATATCCGAACTCCGGGCCTAAATTTACAAAAAACTTGAAGCGGTTACTGCCGAAGTAGATGTGTGTCATTACCGGCAGCTCGATGTAATTGAGGGTTCGGCTATACTCAAGCGCGGGATTGTCCTCGAAACTCTCCTTCCATCCACGTTGTTCGAAGTTGAGTTCGGCGACTATACCTACCAGCTTCTCCTCGGCGTACCGGGCATGTACGCCAAACATGACACCGTCGTTCCACGACTGCGGGACTGACGGCGAGAAAGACATCCGGCTCATTGACATTCCGCCATGAGCGCCGATTGATATATGCGGTTTGTAATGCGTCTCGGCCGATGTACGTGCCGGCGCCAACAGCATGCCGGCGGCAAATACCGCTGCCAAGCTGCGCGAGCGTATACCCGTTGAAATTTTCATAGTCAGTTATTTTACTCGTACATCCACTGCATCGCCGGGTAAGAAATCGACAAAATACAGCGCAGTGTTAACAGCGCCGAGGCCATCATCATCATGACGGAACTGATATGCCGACTGCACACCGCGATAATCGTCGTGCACGCCGTTCTCGTCACCCAGCGCATTCGCTGCAAGCGCCTTAAAGAGATAGCATCCGAGGTCGTACCCCATAAGTCCCTGTACCGGCACACCTTCGGACATACGCGTACCGAACCACCGGACAAAGGCATCGTTTACACCACGGGCATCGCTGTCATCAAGACTGACATACGAACGAGTATATATTGTCGCCTTCATGTCGTGCAGAGCCCGTTCGGCGTCGTTACGGAAAGTCGTCCACTCGGGATATCCGAACACTCTGGAGTCTCCCCCGTTCTCGGCTATAGCCTTTCCGAAACGCACGACAGCAGCCGAGAACTTGTTGAACTCGCTCAAGGTCCCCGAAAGAGGCAGAAAAACATATCGTTGCTGCGCCGTACCGTCGCCAAGCCGCTCTTCAAGTTCCGAGACCGTCAGAGCGCCATCATACACAACTTCAAGCGGCTGGTGCCCCTCGGAGCGAAGGCGTGTAATCACCATATCGACAAAAGCGGACTTATCGTCACGGCCGTTCTGATTGCGCAATATCACCGGAGTGGCACCGTCAAGACAGTCGACAAAACCGGCACACGCCTTTTCAAGCATGAGCTGCGAAGGAATGAGTCCCTGCAGTACGTACGGATTGAGTTTGTACGAGTCATCGCGGGCGTTTACCGCATTTATGACATAGATATTATGGTCACGACCGAAATCGGCAATATACCCGAGCTGGTCAAGATTGTCGGGAGCTACGATAACATCGGCTCCGGCGATGCGGCTGTCATTGGCCAGGCGGTCGCGGACATTGAGCAGACTGTTCTCGGTATCGATTGCCGTGATATGCACGCGCGGCGCCGTTGCCGAAAGTGTGTCGGCTGCCACCAGAAGACCCTTGTAGAAATCGGTAATCTGGGCTGCGGCATGCGAAGCCTCACCCGAAAGCATGAACGGCAGCATCACCACCACATTATACTGTCTTGCGGATATATCACCAGCTACATCGGCAGATTCGCGCGCGCCGTCTATTGCGGGATGCATCAGCGAATCGGCCGCCAAAGCGGCATTACGTGCGTCT
>CAZETN010000244.1:0-2438 GCA_964514475.1 uncultured Bacteroides sp. | reverse complement strand
GTAGGTGAGAAGGCCCTCCCGTGGTTCATCTTCGCCATGCTTGCGGTATATGCCGTTGTGCTGCTTGTCGGCAACGGTCTGGCTTTCTCCGAGACCAACATAATCAGTCGCGTCGACCATGCCGTTCTCGGCGAGAACCACATGTACCACGACACTATAGATGGTGTGCGCCTTGCTTTTGACCCCGAAGGTCTGTTATCGACCCTGCCGTCGATAGCCCATATGCTCATCGGCTTTATGTGCGGAGGGCTGATTGTCTCAACCACCGACAACAATCTGCGGATAAACAAACTTTTTATTGTCGGCACCATACTTACATTCAGCGGCTTTCTGCTCAGTTACGGGATGCCCATCAACAAAAAGATATGGAGTCCGACATTCGTGCTGACCACCTGCGGACTTGCATCGTTGTTCCTGGGACTGCTGATATGGATAATCGACATAAAAGGGTACAGACGGTGGACGCGCTTTTTCGAGGCGTTCGGCATCAATCCGCTGTTCATGTACTGCCTCGGCGCCGTGCTGAGTATCTTCCTTGGCTGCATACGCGTGCCTTACGCGGCTTCGCCCTGGGGTAACGGCGAAATCAGTATCTCGGGGTGGTTCTATAACGCCGTGTGGACCCCTGTTGCCGGCGGCGATCCCGTGCTTGCATCGCTTTTCTTTGCCATCGCATTCGTTGTGATGGTATGGATTCCCGGATATTTCCTGTATAAAAACAAAATTTACATCAAGATATGAAACTTATAGCTGACTGCGGAAGCACCAAAATCGACTGGTGCCTCATTGAAAACGGAAAAGTTGTCAAACAGGTGTTCACCTGCGGAATGAACGCCGTAATGCTAACAGAGGAGGAGATGCGTGCGCGTATCGCCGATGAACTTGTTCCGAACATCGCCGAACTTAAATCAAAAATCGAGTCGGTATACTTTTACGGTGCCGGCTGCATAAGCCCCGAGGTGTGCGGCAACGTGGCCAACGCCATCCGCGCCAATATCGAGGCACCGGTAATCGAGGTGCATACCGACCTGCTGGCAGCCGCCCGTGCCCTGTGCGGGCGAAGTGCCGGTATAGCCTGCATCATGGGCACCGGATCGAACTCGTGCTACTATGACGGCGAAAAAATCTGTGATAATGTCTCGCCCCTCGGATATGTCCTCGGCGACGAAGGCTCAGGTGCGGTGCTTGGCAAAATACTGCTGGGCGATGTCCTCAAGAACCAGCTTCCGAAGGAACTGTGCGAAAAGTTCCTCGCCCAGTTCGAACTTGACCGCATGGCTATCATCAAGCGCGTATATAAGGAACCGCAGGCCAATCGCTTCATGGCTTCTGTCACACCCTTCCTTATCCAGAATATCGAAAATCCCGCCATACACGCTCTGGTACTCAATGCTTTCAAAGCCTTCTTCGTACGCAATATCCAGCAGTATGCCGACTACGATAAACTTCCCGTTAACTTTATCGGGTCAATCGCGTACTACTACAAGGAAGTGCTCGCCGAAGCCGCCGAGGCCTGCGGATGCCGCATAGGCACCATCATCAAGAGCCCCATGGAGGGTCTCATCAGTTTCCATGCCTGACCACTGCGTCATGCTCAGTTTACAGAAATCAAAGATTTACCAATCATACACAGACAAATATGGCATTTGTAAAAATCAGCGAGCAGCCGTCGCTCTACAATGACCTTGAAAAGAAGTCGGTGGGCGAAATCCTGCACGACATCAACAACGAAGACAAAAAAGTGGCCCTGGCTGTGGAAAAAGCCATTCCCGCCATCGAAAAATTAGTTGAGGAGATTGTTCCGCGCATGAAACAGGGCGGCCGCATCTTCTATATGGGCGCCGGCACATCGGGGCGTCTCGGCGTACTTGACGCCAGCGAGATTCCTCCCACATTCGGCATGGATCCTACGTGGGTAATCGGCCTCATCGCCGGCGGCGACGTGGCCCTGCGTAATCCTGTCGAGAACGCCGAAGACAATACAAACCAGGGCTGGCTTGACCTGCAGAAGTACAACATCAATGATAAAGACACCGTCATCGGCATCGCCGCTTCGGGCACCACTCCCTATGTCATCGGCGCCATCGAGGAGGCTCGCAAGCACGGCATACTTACAGCAGCCATCACCTCCAACCCCGATGCCCCTGTAAGCGAGGCGGCCGACATCGCCATCGAGATGATTGTGGGTCCCGAATACGTCAACGGCAGCTCGCGTATGAAGTCGGGCACGGGCCAGAAGATGATCTGCAACATGATCACTACCGCCACTATGATACGCATGGGCCGTGTAAAGGGCAACAAGATGGTGAACATGCAGCTCAGCAACGCCAAGCTCGTTGACCGCGGCACACGTAGGGTTATCGACGAGCTGGGACTTCCGTACGACGACGCCAAGCGCCTGCTGCTCATGCACGGTTCGGTAAAAAAAGCGGTTGACG
>CAZETN010000243.1:0-2468 GCA_964514475.1 uncultured Bacteroides sp. | reverse complement strand
CTTCACCGCCGTCTATCTGAGCCGCCTGTTCTTTGTGGCCATCGGCAAGAGCAAGGTTATGGAGAACATGACCTTCAGCACCTCGCTGAGCCGCAAGATGTTCATCAACAGCCACATCGACTTCCTGAGCAAGCGTAAGGTCTCGTTCAGCGTAGCCACCGCCCTCATCCTGGTATGCGTGGCATTCCTGGGCTTCCGCGGCCTCAACCAGGGCATCGACTTCTCGGGCGGCCGTAACTACGTGGTCAAGTTCGAACAGAAAGTGAACCCCGTTGAAATCCAGCAGAAGGTGGCCGAAGTATTCCCCGGCAGCTCGGTTTCGGTAATCACCATCCAGAGCTCGAATCAGGTACGCGTCTCCACCAACTACAAAATCAATGACGAGTCGGAAGGCGTCGAAAAGGAAATGACCGACAAGCTCTTTCAGGCTCTGAAGCCTTACCTGAACAATATCACCCCCGAGGAGTTCTCGACCGCCGACGCCGACCACGGCATCATTTCGTCGCAGAAAGTAGGTCCCACAGTGGCAGCCGACATGCGCACCGACGCCTACATCGCCGTTGCTCTGGCTCTCGTGGCAATGTTCCTGTACATCCTGCTCCGCTTCCGCAACGTGGCCTTCTCGCTCGGCGCCCTCGCCGCCGTTGCCTTCACGGCGTTCTGCATCATCGGTTTCTATTCGATGTGCTGGGGCATGCTGCCCTTCGCAATGGAGGTCGACCAGAACTTCATCGCCGCCATCCTGACCATCATCGGTTACCAGATCAACGATACCGTGGTTATATTTGACCGTGTACGCGAAAACGTAGGTCTCTATCCCAAACAGGACTTCGGCGTCACCATCAACAAATCGATCAACTCGACCCTGGGCCGTACAATCATGACCTCGGCTTCGACTCTGCTCGTGCTGCTGTGCATCTTCATCCTCGGCGGCGACACCATCCGCAGTTTCGTATTCGCCATGATTCTCGGCGTCATCGTCGGCACCATGTGCTCGATATTCATCGCCAGCCCCGTCGCATACCTTGCCGAAGCCCGCCGCAAGCGTGCCCAGCTGGCCAAGGCCAAATAACAAGTTAACGCCAGCATTCACCTGACACCAGGCGGTGTACCGGACCATGACACTCCGGTACACCGCCTGTCTTTTATGTGCCGCGCTCCACGTATCCGGGCGACATCAGCCTTTACCCGCTAAGAGTCCAAAAAACTGGCCAATACCGGTGCCGAAAGAAATATATGCCAATTACAGGCTGTGATTTCAAGGAGTTTAACGAGGCACGCGGCAAAATGAGAACACAAAAAAGCGCCCATAAGTCTCAAAAATCGCATATATTGCCGCAGAGACCTGCTGTCTGCTCCATTTTGGCGTCTGATTATAGTACAAAAATCCAATTATTGTTGTAACTTTGCTTCGGATTTGTAAGGTTTCAATCTTCCGACGCTTAAACAATCAAAGTTTTTGGGCCTTTTTGATTAAAAACCCGATTTATTTTCATTACTGTTCATATTTTTCATCCTTACCGTTTCCATAAGCCGCACATCACAATTTCTTTTTATTTATATTCACCAATCAAACACAACTTCTTTATGCAAACTTTACTGAAGAAGGCCCTGCTGCTGGCTGTCATAGCCATCGGTGTGGGCTTCAGCGCGTTTGCGGCGACAGCGCCCACAAAGGGTGTTGTCCGCGTCAAACTGCAGCCCGAAGTGGCGGCGCAGTTGGGCAAGCAGACACGTGTACGCAGCAACGGTGTGCTGAAGACAGGGGCGTCCCCGCTGGACAATGCCGTACGGCTTGTGAATGCCGTGCGCATCGAGCCTCTGCTTCCGCAAAACGACAAATATGCTGCGCGCCGCGCGAAGTATGGTCTTGACCGATGGTACACCGTCACCTTCGATCAGACTGTCAGCCCCGAGGAGGCACGCAAGATCTTTGCCGCCACCACGGGTGTCGAGCGCTCCGAGACAATAACTCCGATGTCGCTCAAGGACGGCAACAGCTTCCGGGTCCTCGACCGCAATGCCGTGCCCAAGGCATCGGCGGCCGCGATGCCTTGGAACGACCCGCTGATGTCGCGTCAGTGGCACTACCGAAACTTCGGCGACATTCCATACAGCGTGGCCGGAGCGGACATCAATCTCTTTGACGCATGGAAAACTTCGACAGGTTCGCCCGACGTTGTCGTCGCCGTCATTGACGGAGGTATCGACACCGGCCACGAGGACCTGCAGCAGAACCTGTACCTAAACCTTGCCGAACTAAACGGAGAACCCGGCAAGGATGACGACGGCAACGGCTACGTTGACGATGTATACGGCTGGAACTTCTGCACCAACGAAGCGCGCATCTACCCGCACAGCCACGGAACACACGTTGCCGGCACCGTAGCGGCCGTCAACAACAACGGAATGGGCGTGGCCGGTGTGGCCGGCGGCAACGGAGACATCTCGACCGGCGGGCGCATGAT
>CAZETN010000242.1:0-2469 GCA_964514475.1 uncultured Bacteroides sp. | reverse complement strand
CCGGCTGCGACAACAAGCCTTCCCAGAGTGCCATCTGCGCCGTGATGCTGTACGATGCCAAACTGTCGCAGGACTTCGCTGCGGCCATGCAGCGCGAGGGGATCTACGTCACCGGCTTCTACTACCCCGTAGTCCCCAAGGGCCAGGCCCGCCTCCGCGTGCAGCTCAGCGCCGCACACACCCGCCAGGACCTCGACCGGGCCATTGCCGCCTTCATCAAAGTCGGCCACGACCTCGGTGTCCTCAAGTAACGTTCCGTCTCAGGTTCCGGGTTCCGGCTCAAAGCGCCGGGGTCCGGGCCGCTTGTGGCCTTGAATCGGTCTTTACGCCCGAACATGCTCATATTCCGATATCCCTGATGCGCCGGAATAAGACACGGCCGGGTAGCCTGCTGTTCATTGCGGGTTACCCGGCCGCGTCGTTGTTATTTATGTGGGACGCGGTTCTAAGTAGCCGGTATACGTGCGGGGCGTGAAGGCGTGGAGTTCGGCGCGTACGGCCGGGGTTACGTCCAGGGTGTCGATGAAAGCGGCGATTGACTCGGCGGTGACGGCTGAGTTGGTGCGCGTAAGGGCCTTCAGGGTCTCGTAGGGGTTTGGATAGCCTTCGCGGCGCAGAATGGTCTGTATGGCTTCGGCGCAGACGTTCCACGACTGGTCGAGGTCGGCGGCGATGGCGTCGGCGTTCAGCAGCAGTTTGTCGAGGCCTTTCACTGTCGAGGCTACGGCGATGAGCGAGTGTGCCATGGGGACGCCGATGTTGCGCAGTACGGTCGAGTCGGTGAGGTCGCGCTGCAGTCGCGATACCGGCAGTTTCTGCGCCAGATGCGCGTATATGGCGTTTGCCATTCCGAGGTTGCCTTCGGAGTTCTCGAAGTCGATCGGGTTGACTTTGTGGGGCATGGCCGACGAACCGACCTCGCCGGCTTTGATACGCTGCTTGAAGTAGTTCATCGAGATGTACATCCACACATCGCGGTCGAGGTCCAGGATTATGGTGTTGATGCGGCGCAGTGCGTCGAACAGGGCAGCCAGATTGTCGTAGTTCGAAATCTGGGTTGTTAGCTGCTCGCGCTCGATGCCGAGGCTTTCGGTCAGGAAAGTGTTTGCGAACTGGCGCCAGTCACGGTCGGGGAATGCCGCCAGGTGGGCGTTGAAGTTGCCGGTGGCACCACCGAACTTTCCGGATACGGGCACTGCGTCGAGGGCGTCAAGCTGGCGGCGCAGGCGGTAAGCATACACTCCGAACTCCTTGCCCAGTCGGGTGGGGGATGCGGGCTGTCCGTGTGTTTTTGCCAGCATGGGTATGTCGGCCCACTCGGTGGCGCGGGCCTCGATGTGCTCGATCAGCGACACCAGAGCCGGGCGGAATACTTCGGCGATGGCCTCGCGTACGGACATGGGCACCGATGTGTTGTTGATGTCCTGTGATGTCAGGCCGAAGTGTATCATCTCCTTGTACGGCTGGAGGCCCAGGGCGTCGAAACGTTCTTTAAGGAAGTACTCGACAGCCTTTACGTCGTGGTTGGTTACCGACTCTATATCTTTGATGCGCTGTGCGTCGCCGACGGTGAAGTCGCGGTAGATGCTCCGCAGCAGCGGTGCTGTCTTTTCGGTGTCGAGACCTGCGAAAGGCTTCAGGCCCAGGCGGCTCATGGCGATGAAGTACTCGACTTCGACGCGCACGCGGTAGCGGATAAGGGCGAATTCCGAAAAATACTCGTCAAGACGCTCGCATTTCGAGCGGTAGCGGCCATCGATCGGCGAAATGGCGGTGAGCTGGCTTAGCTGCATAGGAAACAATCTTTTTAGGTTTAGGGGGAGGTGTGATAATGACACTGCAAAGTTACGCAATCTTGGCGAGAGAACGTTGAAAAGGATGCAAAAAAGGACTTGTGCCGGCAATTATGCGAAACAATATGGTGAAAAATGTCAAAATATTTGTCGGTTAAATAAAAAATAGGTATTTTCGTGGCAGGCAAAGCTCGGCCCCCGGCATATCCGCGGCCCCGGCGCCTGCACAAAATACCAACGGAAACACGATATCTGACATTACGGCAGACATAATCCGAAAACGACAGAAAACTACCTCAGTACGGCCGCCGGCGCAAGAAACAAGCGTCTGCGGGCGTTAAAGCGATATATACATTCCACCGTACAAGAAATATTAACCCTATATCAATGAGCTATCTGAAATTTGACAAGAGCCAGCTGATCAACCTGGAGCAGTCGTTGCCCAAGGAGGTGCTCCGCACCAACCAGGCGGGCGCCTACCACTGCACCACCCTTGCGGGCTGCAACACCCGCAAGCAGCATGGTCTGCTGGTTATCCCCATTGCCGGGATGGACAACAAGCCGCACGTGCTGCTGTCGTCGCTCGACGAAACGGTGATACAGCACGGCGCCCCCTTCAGTCGGGGGCTCCACCTGTATCAGGGCGTTGGGTACAGCCCCAACGTCCACAAGTACA
>CAZETN010000241.1:0-2470 GCA_964514475.1 uncultured Bacteroides sp. | reverse complement strand
GAGGTTGGCTATCACGGCCGCGGAGTGCGACGTCATGATAAACTGCATTTCAGGAAAAACGTCTGCCAGGCATTGTACGATGGCCTGTTCCAGAGATGGATGCAGATGCAGGTCGATTTCGTCAATCAACACTATGCCGGATGATTCTTTGACGCCATTCAGTATATAGGCGCGATATGCGAGGTCCAGCACAATCGAATACAGACGGCGGTAACCAGCCGCCATATCTTTCAACTGTTTGCTTCTGCCGTTTTTGAATACGAAGTTCAGTGCATAGCCCGAGTCGGTCGAGATGGCAACAAGGTAGTCGATGACGTAGCCTTCGTCCTCGAGTTGCGGTAAGGACTTTGAAAATCTGACGAGTCGTTTCTGTACATAATCAGTCTCCTCATGCAGCCGGTTGAATGCCTCGGAGACTCGTTCCTGTTCTTCCCACGCACGTTTATATTCATCACTTTCAAAGAGGGTGTCTGAGTTATGCGTATCGGCAAGTTCCTGTAAGGCGGCTTCGGCCCTTAATGCGCGTGTATATAGAGGTGTCTGGAGCGCTAATCGGTTGCATAATCGTGTCTCCCAGATTGATGTACAGGCCGTGTCCAGATCCCATTGATAATAACCGAAATTTAGGGGGATGCGCTCCTTGTTTATGCTGTCAAGAGCATATTTTGTCTGTTTTGTGGATTTATGCGGAAAAGAATCCGAAAAACAAGCGATGACAGGAAGGGCGGCGCCTTTCTTTTTCCATTGATGCATGAATTTCTGGAACGCTTCCTGATATCTGGTCGAATATAATGCGGCGTTGGCCGTGGAACGCTTGTATAATTCCCACTCGAGAGCCTCTTTGCCGTATATCGCTCTGCCGGCTACACTTGCATCCCGCGTAGTTGTTCCGGTTTTTTCATTGTATCTGTAATCCGAATCTGAAAAGGAGCGGACATTTAAGGACGGATTTCCGGCAGATAAAAAATCAGTTCCTAACTTTCTGTTATTCGAGAATATGAAACTTAACGCTATCTTGACAGCGTCAATCACAGTGGACTTACCTGCTCCGTTTCGGCCTATCGCTATCGTAATCTTTGGGGCAAACCCGATATGGTAGGATTCAAAACCTCTGAAATTTCTGATGTCGAGTGATTTGAGTTTCATGGGCACAAATTGTTTCGTCCAATGGACCGGCATAGAGTGTGGATATGTTTTGGCGTTGATTATTAGCTGCCATTAATTGCAAATATAGATTATTTTTTTGAAATCGTCGGTAAAAACTGAAACATTTGTTATGAATTGGTGCGGTCCATGAAAATAAAGGCCCCCTGATAGGGAGCCTTTGTGTTCATATCGTCAAAGCGGTGCCGGTCATGTATTTACACGTACATGGCTTCGATTTGTTCGGCGTAGTTGCGGTTGATGACGGGGCGGCGGAGCTTGAGGGTGTTGGTGAGCTCACCGGCCAGAATGGTAAAGTAGTGGAGCAGGGTGAAACGCTTGATTTTCTCGAAACCGGCACGGTCGGCCTGCAGTTTTTCGATGCGGGCCTCGATCATGTTGCGGATGTCCTTGTTGCGTACAAGGTCGGCGTTGGTACGGAAGGCGATTTTCTTTTTGCGGGCGTAGTCGCGGAGTGCGGCGAAGGCGGGCACGATTATGGCAGAGACGTATTTGCGGCGGTCGCCGATAATGGCCACCTGCTCGATGTAGCGGTCTTCGCCGAGGCGGCTCTCAAGCACCTGGGGCGCTATGTATTTGCCGTTCGATGTCTTGAACAGGTCCTTGATGCGTTCGGTAAGGACAAGTGCGCCCTGGGCGTCAAAATAGCCGGCGTCGCCGGTGCGGAACCAGCCGTCGGCGGTGAATGCCGCCGCGGTTTCGGCTTCTTTGTTGTAGTAGCCGCGCATTACGGTGGGGCCTTTGACAAGGATTTCGTTGTCCTCGCCGATTTTGCACTGTATCTCGGGGAGCACCGTGCCCACAGTGCCGGGCTGCCAGCCTACGTAGGGGAAACAGCTTACGGTGGCTGTTGTCTCCGAAAGGCCGTAGCCTATCATGATGTTGATGCCGGTTGTCTGGAAGAACTCCACGATGCCTGCGCTGAGCGGTGCTCCGGCTGTGGGGAATATGTTGGGGTTAGTAAATCCGATGGCGCGGCGCATGAGGCTGAATACGCGTTTGTCGTAGAAGCGGTACTCCCATTCGATCATGCGGGGCACCGGGCGGCCCAGGCGCCTGTAGTCAATGTTGCGCAGGTGTCCTACGTGCAGCGCGCGTTTCACAAGCTGACGCTTGAACCATGACATGTGGCTGATCTGGTCGCGCACGGCAGTATGGACTTTTTCCCAGAAGCGGGGTACGGAGCACATGCAGGTGGGATGTGTCTCGGCCAGAGCCTCCTGTATGATTTTGGGGTCTTCGTTTACGTACACCATCATTCCTGTATCGAGACAGAAGTATGTCCATGCCTTTTCGAAGATATGGC
>CAZETN010000240.1:0-2479 GCA_964514475.1 uncultured Bacteroides sp. | reverse complement strand
GTCGGCGGCCTGGTGGACGGCCCTATATACCCTGACAAATTCAATACTCTGCGCGGTGTACACCTGCGCAAGGGTTATGACCCCTTCGCCGACGTACAGAACCGCACTGTAGTATATCATGACGACTATGCCGACTATTCGACCAACGAACCCACGATGGACGGCACTGCCTCGCTGACGTTCATGCTCGGTGAACTGTCGGCCCGCGGAACAAAATGAAGAAATTCTGCCACCACATCGGCGACACGTACAGACTGTATCTATTTATCGGTCTGTGCGTGTTGCTGCTTGGTGCGCAAATCTGTTTTCTGCTGCGGATGGCGCAGGTATGCGACTTCTCGCTCAAGCTGCTCATATTCATCTCGCTGGCCGACGCTGCAGTGATTTTGCTGCCTTTCGTGTTTCTGCCCCCGCGCTGGCGCTGGTCAGTGACGCTGCCTATGGTGATACTGCCTCTGTTCTTCGAGGCCAATGTCCTTTATTTCCGCAACTTCTCCGACCTTCTGCCGTTAGCTTCGGTTTTGAGTCCGTACAGTTACAACGCGTTTGTGCTGAAGTCGGCGCAGGCATCGGTTCAGTGGGCCGACGTCGTCTTTGGTCTTGGTGTGGCGCTTTTCTGTGCCATATTCGCCATCCTGAAGCCCTGGCGCATAAAAAGCGGCTTCGGGCGACGCGGACGGCTGATGACTGTTGCGGCAACCGCCGTGATGTTCATACTTGAAATGACCGGACTGCAGTATATATTCTACGAACACGAAGGCAACCCGCGCGAACCGTACACCATATCCGGACACATCGACCTGCTGAAAAGGCGCATGGGCGTTGTACACCGCATGAAACTCCGCTTTGCCGGATTGCCGCTGTATCTGACATCCGAACTGTGGCAGGCGGTAAAGCCCGCGCCCGAACTCACTGACAGCGACAAAGCTCTTATTCACGCTTTTTTTACAGACAATCCCTCGCCGCGGGCCACACATCTGCCTGACAACAGTGGCAAAAACCTGATACTTGTGGTCGTGGAGTCGCTGAACTCACAGCTGCTGGAACTTTCGGACGCATCCGGACAGAAAGTCCTCGGATTTCTGGACTCGCTGACCCGCGCTCCCGAAGCACGAACCTACAGACACATGCGAAGTCTGGCGGCGGCCGGACGTTCGTCTGACGGAAACATGATGTATGTCACCGGCATGCTGCCCACCCTCGACATGCCGGCATCGACTACATATATGCGCGGCGACTACCCGTCGCTGCCGCGTGCCCTCGGCCGCTATTCCGTGGAAATAATACCTGAGTCGGCGCTGACATGGAACCACGCCGGCACCAGCCTCAGTTTCGGTTACGACCGGCTCTATCAGGACATATGCCGCGGGCTGCACCCGGGACAGCACTGCGACTCATTGCTTTTCGCTACAGCAATGCCGATATTGCGGACCCTCCCGCAACCGTTTATGGCCGCCGTGTTCACAATGGATATGCACGACCCGTACACAGACACCGACAATGCCGGGGCTCCGCTGCCACCCCACCTGAATCTGACGCACGACGAAAGCGTATATGTGCGCCGCGCCATGCTGTTCGACAATGCCCTACGCGATTTTATAGCGGCGCTTAAGTCCGGCAATCTCTACTATAATTCGGTAATTGTCATAGTTTCGGATCACAACGTAGGCTCGGACCGTTTTGAAAACCCGCATCTGAACAAGGAGGACATATTGCTGTGCATACTCAACGCCGGTTTTACAGGACCCGACACCGGCAAACGCATCAACCAGTGCGATGTCTACCCCACACTGCTCGACCTGCTCGGGGCCTCCGGATACCGCTGGCGCGGCTTCGGAACAAGTCTGCTGGCCGACACCACCGACCGCTCCGGACCCCCGCCGCCCAGAGCCTACGATATATCGGCCCGGATGATTAAATCGGCACATCTGCCGTTACATCCCATAACGCTGTAAAGACTTTTTACAGGCGCTCCGTCTATTAAGGGTTTTTCAGACGTTTTTCGAAACATTGGTATTAAGTTATTTGTAATAGTGGCAGTAAAATGTTATCTTTGCGAATACAAGCGGCGTCCGCCAGAAACAATACCGGAAAGACTGACTGAAACACAATCCTCTGCGCTGCCGCTGACACCGGCCCGACACGGTCTGTCCGCAGTCCGGCTCAAAATACTGATTTTCATACATAACTCATTAATACATCATCCCCTATATGGACAATAACAACGAACTCATCAAGGAGGTAACCGCAAAAGCCGACCTGTGGCTGAGCGACGACTATGACCCTGCTACCCGTGAAGCGGTAGCCGAGATGCTGAAATCCGAAGACAAGACAAATCTTATAGAATCGTTCTACAAAGACCTTGAATTCGGAACCGGCGGACTGCGCGGCATAATGGGCCCCGGCACCAACCGCATGAACATATACACTGTGGGGGCTGCTACCCAGGGTCTGGCCAACTACCTCAAGGAGGCGTTCC
>CAZETN010000239.1:0-2480 GCA_964514475.1 uncultured Bacteroides sp. | reverse complement strand
GGGGTCGCCGGTATAGAAGACAACGCCGATGACGTTGCGCGTGTAATCGATTTCAGAGGACCAGGTTCCGTCGTCGTAGTAATAGTCGCCCACCTTTGGAGCAACCGTGTCGTCGGAGATATCATCGGTAAAGGTGATACTCGCAACCTGCTCGGTCTGGAGCGTTACCGGCTCGCCGTTCCTGACATGCACAGTCAGGCTCTGGGCTCCCGCTACGGCAGGCTGGATTGCGGCGGCCGCCGCAATCAGGATTTTTGCAAAAGCTTTTACCATGTGAAATATGAAATAAGTGGCTGTATGAGGTTCAGCAATAAAGATTCAAGAGCTGGGCTTACAGAAATCCGATTTCCCAGAAAATAATGCAGGCTTTACCCGGAAGCGTGCGCGCAGCCGGCCGAACCTCATATATACACCGGCCATGCACGACGGCAACCGGGTGCAAATGTACGATAAGATCCAATATATCTCCGATAAATTCCAATAAAAATCGTTCACTTATTAATAAACTGTCATTCAGACGTGGCAAAGGCATCGCAAACAGCAAAGCGGTGCGCCGGTACAAACCGCGGCACACCGCCTGACCGGCCGTGCGGGCCGGTAAACGACGGATCGGAGGCACTTACCAGCCGTCGTTCTGTCTCAGATTTGTGTTGCGTTCCATTTCTACCAGCGGGATGGGCCAGTATTCGTGGCGCGGCTGGTAGCTGCGGGTATACATAAGGTCGCCGAAGATGTCGGTGGCGTTCTTCACGGACTGTTTCAGAAGCCCCCACCGGCGCAGGTCCCAGTAGCGCTGACCTTCGCCTGCCAGTTCGAATGCGCGTTCGCGGCGTATGCGTTCGGCCATATCGTCCTTGCCTTTGACGGCAAGCCATTCGGGGCCGCTGTCCAGGCCCGGCATGCCTGCGCGCGAGCGTATCTTGTTGACTTCGGCAATGGCCTTGTCGGTGGCTCCCGTCTCGTTGTAGGCCTCGGCCAGCATAAGTATCACGTCGCCCAGGCGTATCAGCGGAAATTCGTATGGAGTGCGGTTGTATTCGCCCCAGTATCCGTCAAGATTGCCTGTCGGAATCCATTTGCGCCAGAAGTACGAGTTCCATCCCTCGGAGTTACGGATAAAGGCCATCGCCTCCATGGGTGCGCCGCCCTTTGTCGGGTCGGCGAGCACGAACTGCTTGTCCATAGGGTTGGAGCCGGCGTCGGTGCCCAGATAATGCGAGTAGGGGGTGATGACGTTGAGGCACAGGCGTGGGTCGCGGCGTCGGTATGCGTCCATAACCTTTGTGGTGTCGCAGTCGAGGGTATTTGTCACTTCGGTACTGCTCTGGTTTATGGCCACGGTCATGTATTTGCGGCGCAACTGGGAACCGCCGTCGTTGAAGCCGGGAAACACCTCGTCCCAGTCGAAAGGCGAGCCGTCGGCATTCTCGTACATATCGACAAGGGTAGTGGAGGGCACTATACAGTTGCTTGCGATGAGCCGCATGGTCGATTTGTTGCCGAAGTAGCCGACAATGTTCAGGGCATATCCGGCGGTATTGCCGTCGATGGACTGAATCGAGAATATCATCTCGGGGCTGTGGCGCCCGTTGTAGAGCCTGAACAGCTCGTTATAGTCGGGATGAAGCGAGTAGCCGTAATCATTGGTCCTGTTGTAGACAATCTCCTCGAAGTCGGCCACAGCCTCGTCCCACTGACGGTTGAACAGGTACACCTTGCCGCGCAGGGCATATGCCGCTCCTTTGGTGGCGCGTCCCAGGTCGGCGGCCTCCCAGTTTACCGGCAGTTTTGCTATGGCCTCGGTAAGATCGTCAAGGATGTGGCCGCGTATTTCTTCGGCTGTACTGCGGGGAGCGTTGAGGGTGGCGAACTGCTCGTTGATGTCGCAGGACTCGTCGTAGTATGGTACGCCGCCCCAGCAGTTGAGCATGCGGAAGTATGCCATCGCACGCAGAAACTTGGCCTCGCCGGTCACCCGGTCGATTGTCTTCTGGCTTATGGGCATGCCGGCCACGTTGCGGATAACAGTGTTGGCGCGGTGTACCAGCTCGTAAAGATATTGCCAGTGGTTCTGCACACCGCCGCTGTTCGAGGCGAATGAATTACCACGCGATATGTCGGCCCATGGCGAAGTGCCGTCGGCGATGTCGCTGCACATGTCGAAAGTAAATTCGAGTCCGAAGCACCAGTCGGCCCTCATTGCCGCATACATGCCCACGGCAGCCTGGCGGGCGTGTTCCTCGGTCTGCCAGAAAGTCTGCCCGGACATCTGGTCGCCGGGAGTATAGTCAAGGCTCTCGCAGGCCGTCAGCATTATGCCGGCGGCGGCAAAAGCCGCCATATGTTTCAGTTTCATAATTCTCATCTTACTTCAACTTTCTTAGAATGATACATTCAGGCCAATCGAGTACTGACGTACGGCGGGGTAGCCGACGGTTGCGCCGACTTCGGGATCGAGTCCGGGGAATTTGGTGATGGTG
>CAZETN010000238.1:2264-2506 GCA_964514475.1 uncultured Bacteroides sp. | reverse complement strand
AATACAGATGAAGTACAACGAGGAGCACGGCATCACCCCTACTGCCATCATCAAGGCACGCAACGCCATCGTCGGGCACGAAGACGAGGACGATGTACCACAGGTAATGACACGTGGCGAGGAATACCGACGCGACAGCGAGCGACGCAAGAGCCCGCGCGACAGACGCCGCGAGCGTCAGGCACCCGATGCCCGCCGCTCAGCCCGGCAGCAGCAGACCGCAGCCGTCCCCTACGCCGCCG
>CAZETN010000238.1:0-2254 GCA_964514475.1 uncultured Bacteroides sp. | reverse complement strand
GAATACACAGGCAGCGCAGATATTGCGGCCGATCCCGTGTTGGCCATGATGAGCCGCGACGAACTGCTCAGACAAATCGACCGCAACCGGCGCCTGATGATGAAGGCAGCCAAGGACATGCAGTTCATGGAGGCCGCACGTCTGCGTGACGAGATTATCAAACTTGAACAGCGTGCCGAGGCCATGCCGGTCTGAGGGCCGATGCCGAGGGCTTCTCTACGATAAAAAACCGTAAACAAGTATGACCGAGTTTCCCGATCCTTTTGATGTGCGCAACTACCTGCCCACCTCCGTCAAGGAGATGGAGGTCTTGGGCTGGGACCACGTTGATGTGGTGCTGTTCAGCGGCGACGCATACGTCGACCATCCGTCGTTCGGCGCCGCCGTCATAGGGCGTACGCTGCAGGCGGCCGGGTACAAGGTCGCCATAGTGCCCCAGCCCAACTGGCGCGACGACCTGCGCGACTTCCGCAAGTTCGGTCGCCCGCGCCTGTTCTTCGGCGTAAGTGCCGGGGCCATGGACTCGATGGTGAACCACTATACCGCCAACCGGCGCCGGCGTCACGACGACGCCTACACTCCGGGGGGACGCAGCGGCATGCGCCCCGACTATCCCACTGTGGTATATTCGCAAATTCTCAAAGACCTCTATCCTGACGTGCCGGTAATTGCCGGAGGCATCGAGGCCTCGCTCCGGCGCGTGTCGCATTACGACTACTGGCAGGACCGCCTGCGTCCGTCACTGATGGCCGACTGCCGCGCCGACATGATAATCTACGGCATGGGCGAGCGCGTGACAGTCGAACTGGCCGCCCGGCTCGCCGCAGGTGATAAAATCGAGGATATTTCGGATGTGCGTCAGACCGTGGTGCGCCGCCCTCTGTCCGAGATGCCCGCGCAGACCATGGCCACAGACGTCGTTCTGGCGCCGTGGAAGACTGTCATCCGCGACAAACGCGCACAAAGCCTCAACTTCAGATTTGTCGAGGAAGAGAGCAACAGCCGGGACGGCGGACGCACGGTATGGCAGGCCCACGATGGATTTGCCGTAAAGATAAACCCCATGTATCCAGCCATGCGCGACGGCGAGATTGACGCGGCCTTCGACCTGCCTTTCACCCGCATGCCGCATCCGCGTTACAAGTGCAAGCCCATCGCCGCATACGAGATGATACGTCATTCGGTGAACCTGCACCGCGGCTGTTTCGGCGGCTGCGCTTTCTGCACCATATCGGCCCACCAGGGCAAGTTCATCGCCTCACGTTCCAAGGAGTCAATCATGCGCGAGGTCAGGCAAGTGACACAGATGCCCGATTTCAAGGGATATATATCCGACTTGGGCGGCCCGTCGGCCAACATGTACGGCATGCACGGACGAAACATCAAGGCATGCGAGGCATGTCGCCGTCCGTCGTGCCTGCATCCGCAGATATGCCCCAACCTCGACAACGACCACAGGCCCCTGCTGGACATCTACCACAGCGCCGACGCGACGCCGGGCGTAAAAAAATCATTTGTCGGCAGTGGCGTGCGCTACGATCTGTCGATGGCCCCGAACCGCAATCCCGAGGCTGACGCCGCTAACCGGCGCTTCAACCGCGAGCTTATAGAAAAGCACGTGTCGGGACGACTGAAAGTGGCACCCGAGCATACCGAGGACCGCGTGCTTGATGTCATGCGCAAACCGTCATTCAGGCTCTTCCACGACTTCAAGCGCATCTTCGACGACGTAAACCGCCGCTGCGGTCTGCGTCAGCAACTCATCCCCTACTTCATTTCCAGCCATCCCGGCTGCCACGAAACCGACATGGCCGAACTGGCCTGCAAGACCAAAGACCTGAACATGCACCTTGAACAGGTGCAGGACTTTACACCCACCCCGATGACGGTAAGCACCGAGATATACTACTCGGGTATACATCCGTACACCGGCGAAAAAGTGTATACAGCCATCCGCCCTGAAGAAAAACTCGCACAGCGGCAGTACTTCTTCTGGTACGACCGCGCCCACCGCGACGGAATCACCGCTTCGCTGCGCCGCCTGCATCGTCCCGACCTGATAGCCAAGCTGTTCGGACACGTCGGCCCCGCTCCTGCCCCCCGCAACAAATCATATCATAAAAAATAACAATTCATCACACTCACCGACAACATGAAACTCAGCACTGCAATGATGACAGCCACAGCCATGATGCTGACCGGCGCCCCGGCCGCCACCGCGGCCGCCGACGAGGCGCCTATAATAGAGAAACAG
>CAZETN010000237.1:0-2507 GCA_964514475.1 uncultured Bacteroides sp. | reverse complement strand
CCGACGCTGGATCGCGGGCGACACACTGCCCGTGGCCATTTCCACCGCTGCCCTGCGCAACGACCTCTCGTTCATGCAACAGACAATAATGCAGGCGATAAACAAGGCCGCCGGAAAAGATATCATCGCACACATAAAATTTCACTGACTGACACCCGAAGGCACGAACCAAATGCCACTCAGGACAGTTTTAACAATATAAACAGACAAATAGCTTATAAAATACGGTTGCCGCATATCACGTTATTCATCCATATACGCTCAGCCTCCGTTTTCATCCGTACATCGGTTTTATCAGCTGCCCAAACGACTTATAACACCTCAACACAATGGCAAAGACCGTCGACATCCAGCCCCGCTTTACCGACTTCGATATGTTCGGACACATCAACAACACCCGTATGCTGCAGTACATGGACCTGGGCAAGGCTTTGTTTTTCAACGAGCTGACCGATGAGCCGTACAACGCCGCCAAAATAGGGTCGGTAGTAGTCAACATCAACGTCAATTTCACGGCTCCCACTGTCCCCGGCGAGCCCCTGAAGGTGCGGACATCGGTGTGCCGCCTCGGGAACCGCAGTTTCGCGCTTCGCCAGTCCGTCTTCAACCCCGAGACCGGTGTGCGCAAGTGCGACGCCGTAACCACAATGGCAGGCTTCGACGTACGCACGCAGAGTTCGGCCGATATCCCGTCCGGCTTCCGCGAAGCCCTGGCACAGCACCTGGAGGAGTGAGTACTCGCACATTAACCGATAAATCCCGTTTCAACATATGCCTCTGACCGCATCACTGACCGACCGCGACAAAACGTCGGTGCCCGAAATAAATGTTTCCGGCGTCGAAAATCCTGAAGCTCAGGAACCCGACGACAGCCGTCCCGTCCACAAGCCCGAACAGCAGCAAAAACCCGAAAAACCCGAAAAGACTCGCCCTGCAAGACCGTGGCCCTCGGTGACGGCGTTTCTGCTGACCCTTGTCGGATGGATTTGCCTGCCCTATAACGAATTTGCAGCCCTTGCGGGCGCAACGGCCGGCCTGATCTTGTCGCTGGTGGCCCTGCGTCAGCGTCGAGGTGCCTGGCGCAATCTCGCCCTGGTAAGCCTTGTGGCCGCCGCCGTGCTGCTGCTTGTGCTCGTTTTGTTCTGGGGCGGTATCATAATCGCCCTGAGAATGCTGTAGGCGCTGCCATCGAATTCCAAATCCTAACCATCAAATAATAAACCAGTTTTACCCAAAAAGCTATGAAATTATTACGTTACCTGCTCACATTGGCCGTGCTGGCCGTGTTCGCTGCCGGCGCACAGGCGCAGACAGCCTCCGAGGTACTTGCCTCGGTAAAAAAAATGGAAAGCACCTCATCGCCCTGCAACCAGGGTGCCGAGGCATTCCGTCAGTTTATCCAGAAATTCAACACTGACGCCGAGTTCATGGCATCGCGTCTGCGCTTGACCGACGCCCAGAAGGAACAGTTCGCCGACATACTCGTCCCCGGCAACTTCGAGGCAAAAAAGCCGTTTGCCAAGGACGGCGAGGAGTATTACCAGATGTGGGGCGAAATTCAATTCAACAAGGTATACCTCGACTGCGGCTGGGTTGACTCGTACGTCACCCATACCTTCGAGTTCGTCCGCGACGCCAAAGGTCTGTGGACCCTTGGCAAAGTTGTTCCGGGCGAGTAACCGGCCGCCTCAGGCGTTTCGCGCCGGAGGCTGCCACGGCAAATCCGGATTATCAACCGCTTTTTAACCCAACAGGTCGGGCCGTAGACGCTTCGTGCGCTCTACGGCCTGTTCGTGTTTCCACTCGGCGATGCGTGCCTCGTGGCCCGACAGGCGTATTTCGGGAACTTTCCATCCTTTGTACTCGGCGGGACGCGTGTAAATGGGGGGTTCGAGCAGATGGTCCTGGAACGAGTCGCACAGCGCCGACTGCTCGGCGCCGAGAGCTCCGGGAATAAGGCGCACGATCGCATCCGCGATTATGGCAGCGGGAAGCTCGCCGCCGGTGAGCACATAGTCGCCCACCGAAATCTCGCGCGTAATCAGATGCTCGCGTATGCGGTAGTCTATGCCCTTATAATGTCCGCACAATATTATTATGTTCTCGAGCATTGACAGGCGGTTGGCCATCTGCTGGTTGAAAGTCTCGCCGTCAGGAGCCGTAAAGATAACCTCGTCGTAGCGACGCTGCTCCTTGAGTGCCGATATGCATCGGTCGACGGGTTCGACCTGCATGACCATGCCGGCGTCGCCGCCGAAAGGATAGTCGTCAACCTTGCGGTGTTTGTTCAGCGTATAGTCGAGCAGGTTGATTACGTTGATTTCGGCCAGTCCCTTGTCGCAGGCGCGTTTCAGTATCGAGCAGCCCAGAGGCGACTCAAGCATTTCGGGTAATACGGTGATTATGTCGATGCGCATTGCTTTCTTCAGATTTTAGGACAAAGGTACACATTATTATATATCCGGCAAAATCGGCCGTCCGGAGGCCGTATGAGCGCCTGATGCGCA
>CAZETN010000236.1:0-2509 GCA_964514475.1 uncultured Bacteroides sp. | reverse complement strand
CACTTCACAAAAAGCCGGCGTATACGGTTAAGGACGAAAAGACGTTTTTTGCACTTGTAAAAGCGGGATTTCAGCAACGAAGAAAAACGCTTTTGAATGCGGTTTCGGCGGTATGCGGCATTGCAAAAAGCGATATTTCGGCAGCGCTCGAAAAGACGGGATTGCCGCTCGGTACGGTCAAAAGCCGCATCTTTTTCGCCCGCCAACGTCTGCAGAAGGCGCTCGCCGACTACCGCAAGTAACATGACCCTCAGCTACGACACACCTCAGTTCTGGAACTTTGTCAGAGACCATATACACGACAACCCCAAGGCCCTGCGGCTTAAATATCACAATCGCGACGCCGACGGCGATATCGACTATCCGCTGGCCATAACCCAGATTGAGTGCCGCGCCAAATTCGGATCAAAACTGAGGGAGACTCTGCGGCAGGACCCAGAGTTTGTCTTTGCCAACGAACTTGCCGGCGAGCAGAGCACATCGGACGCCCTCGCCGGTTTCCATGCCACTTTGGGCGCCGACGCCAGGCATATCACCGATATGACATGCGGGCTTGGCATTGACGCCATGCACCTTGCCGCCGGAGGCGCCGAAGTAACCGCCATAGACTGTCAGGAACCACTGATCAAGGCATTGAAATTCAATTGCTGCAATCTGAAAATCGGCAATCTGACGGTCCTGTGCGGAGACAGTGTCGAAATGCTTAGGAGCGGAGAACTCAACGGTGATGTACTCTTTATTGACCCGGCACGGCGCGCTGCCGACGGCAGCCGTGTGTTTTCTGTCGACCAGTGCCGCCCCGACGTCACAGCACTTATCCCGGGGATACGAAGACACTTCCGCACTCTTGTGGCCAAACTGTCGCCAATGCTTGACGTCACCCTGACAATGCGTACTTTTGCTCCTGAACTGACCCGTATCTGCATAACCGGCACACGTACCGAATGCAAAGAACTCGTCTGCGTAGCCGACTTCGGAGCTGGGACAGCCGAGGACGAGTGCCCGATTGACTGTGTGACCCTATCGGACGGCAGAACCGAAATTTTCCGTTTTACCCGCGCCGAGGAATCACTGTCGCCGGTACCAAAGTATGCCACCCCGGCCGTCGGCGACGTAGTCTACGAACTTTGGCCGACAGTAATCAAGGCGGCCCCGATGAAAACATTGTGCGCACGTTTTCCGGGGCTGCACAAACTCTCGGCAAACACTCACATCTTTTTCAGCAGCGACAAAATCGAGGACATACCTGCCGAGACACGCACCATCGAAGCAATCATTCCCTGGCAGTCGAAAAATTTGAAACGTCTTAAGAGCCTCTACCCGGTAATCGACATCGCCGTACGCAATTTCGGCATGACGGCGGCCGAACTTCAGAAAAAGTTAGGTACCCGCCAAGGTGGCGAACGCCGGCTTCTTGCTGTCACCGACTCACACGGCTCGCGTCTGCTCCTCATTCTGAAACGGTAATATCGCTGTATGTGATATTATCTCTTAAGGTATGCAGACCTGTCCGGCTGACGTCACGAAGTGACCCTCCCCTGTCATCCGAGGCTCTATCTATTTCTTCTGAAACAGGCGTGCCAGTGTCCTCTTGTCTTCGCGCTCGCGGATTGACGCACGCTTGTCATACTCCTTTTTACCGCGGCCGATGCCTATGACCAGTTTGGCCAGGCCACGCCCGCTGATAAACAGACGCAGGGGCACAATTGTGTTTCCCGGTTCTTTGTTCGCATCGCCAAGGGCGGCGATTTCGCGCCTGTTAAGGAGCAGTTTGCGCTCGCGGCGCTCCGCCGGATTACTGTACGACCCGAAAGCGTATGGGGCGATGTACATGTTCTTCACCCAGACCTCTCCGTTGTCGAGATAACAGAATGTATCGACCAGCGAGGCTTTGCCCATCCTGATACTTTTGATTTCGGTACCGGTAAGTACGATACCGGCCGTATATGTGTCGCCGATGGCATAGTCGAAAGTGGCCCGACGGTTCTTTATGTTTATCTCCTTGGGGAGTACAAGTTTCTTTGCCATGATTAGTGCCAGTTAAGTAAGTTGTAAAAATTTGCTTATAGGACTTCAGAATTACATAAGCATATGAACTTACTTGATTAAAGTTTTGAAACTTACTTATTAATAAATCAGTCGGTCCCGAGCAGCATGCCCAGCACCCATGCGATTGCTGTGGGCAATCCGACAAGCACGAGTGTCGAGATTGTAAAATACGTGCCATACTGTATTTTGCTCACCTCGAGATAACCATGCGCCTGCCACGCGGTAGCAAGTACAAATGCAGGCAGAAACCATATGAGTGACAGCGTTGTCGGAACCAGGTTCGATATTACAGAAATTACCGCCATCATGGACATACAATAAATCACGACGGTTGAGAACCGGTCGATATCACAAGGACATCCCGCAAATTTCGGCAGCAGGGTCTCGAATGCGGCACGAGCGAGCATAAGTGAGGCAAACAAAGTGGCGACCTCTGTAATCGCTAACTGAAGCTGACGTG
>CAZETN010000235.1:0-2527 GCA_964514475.1 uncultured Bacteroides sp. | reverse complement strand
AATTTATGTACCGCGCCGAACTGCAGGCACTGGTCGCCGTACTCGCCGACTTCCCCGACGTGCTGGTTATCGCCGACGAAATTTACGAGCACATCAACTTCACCGACTCATTTACCTCGATGGCCTCGTTCAGCGCCATCGCCGACCGCTGCGTCGTCATCAACGGTGTATCCAAGGCATACGCCATGACCGGATGGCGCATCGGCTACTGCGCGTGCCCCCCGGCACTCGCCAAGGCAGTCACCAAACTCCAGGGACAGTACACCAGCGGTGCCTCGTCCATAGCCCAGAAAGCCGCCGAAGCGGCATACACCGGTCCGCAGGACTGCGTTCACGAGATGTGTGCGGCCTTCCGCCGCAGACGCGACCTCGTCGTCAGCCTGGCACGTCAGATTTCAGGCCTGCGCGTCAACGAGCCCCAGGGCGCCTTCTATCTCTTCCCCGAAGTCTCGGCATACATAGGCAAATCAGACGGCGAACGCACCATAAACTCGTCGGGCGACCTTGCCCTCTATCTCCTTGACAAGGCCCATGTCGCAACCGTAGACGGAGCCGCCTTCGCCGCCCCCGGATACATACGCCTCAGCTACGCGACCTCCGACGACAACATCCGCGAGGCAATGCGTCGCATCGCCGATGCCCTCGCCCTCCTCAAGTAATCAGCAATTAGCAATCGGGCCCTCCCGGCGACGTATAGTGTGCCGGCGCAAAGCGCCGGAGCCGCGTCAGCGCCGTCACGTCAGCCCAGTCAAAAAAACACAACATTCAAAATTATCCCTGATGGATTTTCTAAACGAACTTGAATGGCGCGGAATGACACACACCGTCATGCCCAGCGTCGAAGACGAACTCAAGAAAGGTATGGCAACAGCATACCTCGGCATAGATCCCACCGCCGATTCGCTGCACATCGGACACCTTGTAGGCGTTATGATGCTGCGTCACTTCCAGCATGCCGGACACCGGCCCATAGCGCTTGTCGGAGGCGCCACCGGCATGATCGGCGACCCGTCCATGAAGAGCCAGGAGCGCAAGCTCATCGACGAGGAGACACTGCGCCACAACCAGGAGTGCATAAAGGCGCAGCTCGCTAAATTCCTCGACTTCGAAAGCGACGCCCCCAACGCCGCTCTGCTCGTCAACAACTACGACTGGATGAAGGATTTCTCCTTCCTGGGCTTTATACGCGACGTAGGCAAGCACATCACCGTAAACTACATGATGGCAAAGGACTCGGTCAAGAAACGCCTGTCCGGCGAGAGCCGCGAGGGCATGTCGTTCACCGAATTCTCGTACCAGCTGCTTCAGGGTTACGACTTCCTGCACCTGTACGACAAATACGGTTGCCACATTCAGCTCGGCGGTTCGGACCAGTGGGGCAACATGACCACCGGCACCGAACTGATACGCCGCATGCTCGGCGGCGAGGATGCCTACGCCATAACCTGCAACCTCATCACCAAAGCCGACGGCACAAAATTCGGCAAGACCGAAGGCGGCAACGTATGGCTTGACCCCAAGCGCACAAGCCCCTACAAGTTCTACCAGTTCTGGCTCAACGTCAGCGATGACGACGCTGCCAAATACATCAAGATTTTCACTACCCTGACCGAGAACGAAATCAACGAGCTCGTCGCCCTGCAGGCCCAGGACCCCGGCCAGCGCCCCCTGCAGAAGCGCCTCGCCAAGGAAATCACCACCCTCGTACACAGCGAGGCCGACTGGCAGCAGGCTGTAGAGGCATCGCAGATACTGTTCAGCAACAAGGCCGGCGAGACTCTGCACAATCTTGACGAAAAGACTCTGCTCGACGTGTTCGAAGGCGTTCCGACCTTCGAGGTCTCGCGCGCCGACATCGAGGAAGGCATTAAATTGGCCGACCTCCTTGTCGACAAGGCTCCCGTATTCCCGTCCAAGGGCGAGCTCCGCAAGCTCGCGCAGCAGGGCGGTTTCTCAGTTAACAAAGAAAAGGTGACGGACGCCTACGCCCCCGCAAGCGCCGACATGCTCCTCAACGGCAAATACCTCCTTGTTCAGAAAGGCAAAAAGAACTACTATCTGCTCATAGCCCGCTGACCTGCGGCTCACACGCACATTAACGGCGCTTCTCCGGAAAAACCGCCGCACCGCGAGCGCCCCGGCCTTGGATAGCCGGGGCGCTCGCTATACGTACCGGACTTCCATTTGTCCTTGCGTCGGGTGCCTTCAATTATTTGTGCATCTGCTTTTATTCCCGTAAATATAAAACGCCTGCCGCGAATTCCGTCGCGGCAGGCGCCTTATATTTTAATACGTATGTGTATTAGCCGTTGATTTTAACCATGGTGGCGATGAGGTCGAGAACCTTGTTCGAGTAACCGATCTCGTTGTCGTACCACGATACAACCTTGACGAAGTTAGGGGTCAGATATACACCGGCGTTTGCATCGAAAATCGAGGTGCGGGGATCGCCCAGGAAGTCGCTCGATACAACTGCGTCCTCGGTGTAGCCGAGTACTCCCTTGAGTTCGCCTTCGGCGGCTTCCTT
>CAZETN010000234.1:0-2542 GCA_964514475.1 uncultured Bacteroides sp. | reverse complement strand
CGAAATGGACGCCAACTCACTGATGACACAGAATCCCGGCTATTAATCAATTAATATAAAAAGACATCCTTATGAAATTAAGATATATGGCACAGGCGTTCGCACTGCTGGGCATGGCAATGACCTCGTGCACCGATCAGGACTACAAGGAGCTTGACAAGGGTTCGGAGGAGCTGGAACTCAGTGCTTCGGCCACCGAGGTCACGCTCGAGGAGTCGGCCCATGCCTCGACGGCAGTCGAGTTCAGCTGGACAACCGGCACCAACCACGGTACAGGCAACCGCATCTCGTACACCCTCGAACTCGCCGAAGCGGGCACAGCCTTCGCCGACCCGTACATCGCACGCGAGGACGTGCTGCAGAGTTACAGCTGGAATCCTACTGTCGAGCAGCTCAACGGCATACTCATCGACCGGCTCGGCGCCCGGCCGGGCATTCCCTTCGACCTTGAGGCACGCATCACCACCACGGTCACCGGCGAAAACGAGCCTCAGGTCGCCACACTCGGCATGGTGGTGACTCCGTATCAGCCCGTCACCGAAGAACTTTTCATTATCGGCTCGGCGACACCCAACGGCTGGAGCGCTGACAATCCTCAGGTAATGACGCGTACCGACAACGGCATCTTTACCTGGACCGGCAACCTCACCGAGGGCGAATTCAAGTTTATCATCAAAAAAGGCGAATTTGTGCCCGCATACTGCAATAATGGCGAGGGCGGTCTCGTTTATAGAGCGACACTGGACGACCCCGACCTGAACTTTGAGTTCAAACAAAGCGGCACATTCCGTATCGACGTCAATCTGCTGACACTGACGATGACCATAACAGAGTCGCAGGGCGAGGCTCCCGAGTTCACCGAGATGTATCTGGTGGGTAACATGACCGACTGGAACTTCGTGGCCATGGAACAGGACCCCCTCGATCCGTTTATCTTCAAGCTCGGCTATTATTTCGACCGCGGAGGCGAGTTCAAGTTCGGCACTGCCTCCGGCTCGTGGGAGAACATGTTCAAGGCCACCTTCGCCAACGCTCCGTATACCAGCCAGGAGATGGACTTCGTAAAGGGATTCGACCCTGACAACAAGTGGTTCCTGAACGATGACGAGATAAACCGTACTTACCGCATCGCTGTGGACCAGCGTCCCGGCCAACAGCGTATGCTCATGACGCCATTCGAACCCTACGGCGAGATGTATCTGGTAGGTTCGGCCACTCCCAACGGATGGGACCTGGGCAATGCGACTCCCATGACTCAGGATGCCGCCAATCCGAATGTCTTTACATGGACAGGACATCTCGGCGAGGGCGAACTCAAGTTCTCTTGCGACAGGAAGAGCGACTGGAACGGTGCCTGGTTCCTGGCTCCCGTGAACAACGCCGAGCCTACCGGCGAGCCCCAGACCGCCATCTTCATTGACAAGAGCGACGACTGGTACAGCAAGATGTACACACAGATAAGCGTAGGTGACACCGACTTGAAGTGGAACATCAAGGAAGCGGGCAATTACACGATTACCCTCGACCAGCTCCACGACAAGGTCACCATAACCAGGCAGTAACCTGCCGACACACGTACGACCGTTTTTTCCGGGGCGGCCGAGGGCCGCGAAAAGCCCCCTGCCGCCCCGTTCCCCACAAAACCTGCTCTCTCACTCATATCACAAATCTCAAGGAAAAATGACAAAGAAGATGAACATCCTGTATATGGGCGCCCTCGCCCTTGTTATGACCACTTCATGCGGCAGCGACGAGCCCGGCGGTGGCGACAAACCCGGAGGAGGAGACAATCCCGGCAGCGGATCGGTGACCGACGTGCGTCCCGTGTCGTCGCTGCTCAGCATTGACCTCAGCACGGACAAGGCCGTCTACAAACCCGGCGAAACAGTGCATATCACCGCATCATCCACAGTCGCCGGAGCTAAAGTGCGTTATCGGCAGGGCGCGTCTGTAGTAGCCGAAGGCAACGCTTCGGCCGCATGGGACTGGACGCCGCCGGAAACCGACTTCACCGGCTACCTGGTCGAAGTATATACCACCGACGGCAGCAAGGACGTAATCCACGGCACCATTGCCGTCGACGTGTCGTCAGACTGGAAGAAGTTCCCGCGCTACGGCTTTGTGGCAACCTTCGACGACTCCAAGCTTGCCCAGGGTACAATAGAGAAAGAGATGGAGTACCTCAACCGCTGTCACATCAACGGCGTGCAGTTCCAGGACTGGCACTGGAAACACCACTGGCCCCTGGCCGGCACACGCGAGAAACCCCTCGACCGGTATAAGGATATAGCTAACCGCGACGTAAACCTGTCCGTAGTGCGCAAGTACATAGACATACAGCACGGCTATGGCATGAAGTCGATTTTCTACAACCTGTGCTTCGGCGTACTTGACGACGCACAGGAGGACGGGGTACAGAAAGAATGGTACGTCTTCAAGGATACCAACCATTCCACTTTCGACTTCCATGACCTGCCTTCGGGATGGAAGAGCGACATATTCCTCGTCATAGACCTTTTTCTGAAATTCGAGATACGCGTAG
>CAZETN010000233.1:0-2552 GCA_964514475.1 uncultured Bacteroides sp. | reverse complement strand
GGACTGCCGCAGTATGCGTCCATGTTGAAGGTGACTACGTTTTTGAACGAGACTTTGCCTTCTTTGTTGAGCTTTATGAGTGCCTTATACATGCCCAGAGGCGAGCTGCCGGTGGGGCATCCGAGCACAAAGGGGTGCTCGGGTGTAGGGTTGGCTTCGTTGATGCGGGCGGCTACGTAGTTTGCGGCCCACTGCGACACATTGTCGTAATTCTGTTCGATGATTAATCGCATGACTGTTATTTGGGTTTTGACCGGTCCGTCGGACAAAAAGACTGTCCTGGTGTCCTGGATTAGATTTATAGCGCAAATTTAACAAAAATAGCTCAACCGCGAATCCTTTTTGGCGAAAAAAAGGAGATGGGGCCATGTTTCGGCGCCAATTAACCTAATAAAGATTAAATATTATTCAGATTTGTTGCAAATGTGACCGCGTTATTGTATATTTGCAGCCGAAGACAATAAGTTCAATATAAGTGAATCATAGGTAACAGATGCGGTTGCCCGAGAGGGTCATCGCATTCTTTATATAGGTATAGGCCCCCCCCGGGGGTCATTGCGGAAAGGGCTCACATGCCTTTGACGCGGTCGGGGTGCGAGGCTATGAACGATTTCCAGGATGACTTGGTTGCGCCGACGCCGGCAGGTTTTGACGACTCGTAGTGGTGACACAGCGCTGCGGCAAGGGCGTCGGTGGCGTCGAGCTCGAGATCGCTGAAAACGGAGTCCTCGATTTTGAGGATACGTTTCAGCAGCTCGCGTACCTGTTCTTTCGATGCGGCTCCATTACCGGTGATGGCCTGTTTGATTTTTCGCGGCTCGTATTCGGTTATCGGCACCTGTCGCGCAAGTGCGGCGGCCATCGCCACGCCCTGTGCGCGGCCGAGTTTCAGCATCGACTGCACGTTTTTGCCGAAAAAGGGAGCCTCGATGGCCATACGGTCCGGCAGGTATTGTTCGACCAGTCCGAGCACGCGTTCGTAAATACGGTGAAGCCGCATGTAGTGATCGTCGATTTTAGACAGTCTTATCACGCCGAGAGCTATGAGATACGGATTTTTGCCGCGTACGCCAAGTATGCCGTATCCCATGACGTTGGTGCCGGGGTCAATGCCGATGATTACGGTGTCGTCGCCTTTCCGTGCATCCATCTGCATCAGTCTATTGTCTGAAGGTAAGTGGTGAAGAAGGCCACGCGGTCGGCGCCCAGGGTCTGAAGCAGCAGCTGCCGCAGCCGCAGCCCTTCGCCGTCATGCCATTTCTTAGCCGTAGCCAGGGTAGGGGCCTCGGTCTGGAACGCTACCGAGCAACTGTCGTCATCGCCACCGCCGAGCACACGCGCGGTGCGTGGCGCGTCGAGTCCGCAGTTCAGAGCCGAAGGTGCGTAAGTGTCCCTGAGCCACCCGGCCAGCATGTTCTTAAGCTGCAGGGGAATATGGAAAGTTGTGTTTACTATAATCATTATGTCAGTTTTTTATATGTCGTTTTTTGCCAATGCCCAGAGCGTTGCAGATGAAGCGGGGCAGAAAGGCGAGATGCCGCAGCGTGGTCGCCGTGCGTCCGTAATAGTGGCACATGATCTTGTACCGTTCGATAAGCGAGGCACGTCGGTTGCGGGTGGTTGTGCCCTCGTTCAGGTAGTCGACAAGCACGGTGCCCGTATAGATATTGTTTCGCGAGTGCTGCAGGCAGCGGACACACCACTCGTAGTCGGCCGAAAAACGCCAGCGGGTGTCAAACAGCGGGGTGATGCGGCGGTGCGCGACAAATGCCTGGTGACAGACCTTCATGCCGCCTGCGAAATCCTTGAGAGTGAGGTGCTCGGGAGCCGTCAGGTGGCGCGGGCCAAGGTAACGGCCCTCATGGTCGACGAGATTTGTCTGGCCGTATACGATGCCGGGGTAATTGTTGGCGAGTATGGCATTTACAATCTGTTGCAGTGAGTCAGGCGAATGGAAACGGTCGCCGGCATTCAGAAACACCACGTACAGTCCTTTGGCCAGTCCCATGCCCTTGTTCATAGCGTCGTAGATGCCGTGATCAGGCGAGGAGTTGATGACGGTGAACGGAGTGCGGAGGCTGTCTGCGATACGCAGAGTATCGTCCTTAGAGGCCCCGTCAATTACAAGATGTTCGTAGTCCGTAGCTGTCTGCGATGCCACGCTGCGCATGGTGGCAGCCACGGTGTCGGCGGCGTTGTAAGTGACGGTTATGACAGAGACCAGAGGCATTTTCGGCAAATCGGACATGTTTATATGAGCAATTGTAGGTGAAATCTGATTGCAAAATTAACCATTTCCCGAGGTCCGTCCAAAAATTATCCATAAATTTGCATATTATAATGTAACCAATCACATAATTTGATATGAAAATCAATCGTTTGTTTATTTTGGCCGCCGTCGGGTTGCTCCCGGCGTCAGCATCGGCGGTGAAGCCCCTGTGGCTGCGCGATGTCAAAATCGCCCCGGATGGCCGTACGGTCGCTTTTCAGTACAAAGGGGCCATATGGACAGTGCCCTTCGATTGTGGTCACGCTACGCGTCTTACGATGAT
>CAZETN010000232.1:0-2568 GCA_964514475.1 uncultured Bacteroides sp. | reverse complement strand
TGAACAGGTCAGAGACGAAGGCGCTGGCCAGCGCCTTCGTCTCTGACCTGTTCAACGGCGAACAGGTCAGAGACGAAGGCGCTGGCCAGCGGCGAGATTATACCGGCTGCGATGCCTATCGCAAAACTCAGGATGATGAGGGTCAGCATGTTGGGCGCCACAAAGAACAGTGCGCCGCCGATGCCGTAGAAGACGCAGGTCCAGTTCAGCAGTTTCATGTTGTTGAACTTGGTGCCTATCCAGCCGCCCAGAAATACGAACGGGATGGCCGCTATGTTTGGGCCCAGAGTCAGAAACTGGGTCTCGAGCTGTGTTGTGCCGGGGAAAATTCTGGTGAGGTCACCCATGATGGGCGAGATGGCCAGTCCCGGGATTGACGTGATGATGTATATCACGTACAGGTTGACCAGCGCCCATATGGGCAGCGTGGTTCCGTATCCGGTCTTTATGCCTCGCATGGTAGTAATTTTTATAGGGGTAGTATGATAAACTTAAAAACTTATTGAATTCTCCGGGCCGTTTGCCGGCCCTGAGTATTTAGTTGTCCGAGTCCATGTCCGGATGTCAGAAGCTGAAGGCTATCTGAGTCTGGATACGGCTGTCGTGGGCGCCGCCCATGTTCCAGGTCTGCTTGTGGCCCCAGACAAATTCGAGACCCCACTGCAGATACGACGTGATGTTGTAGAAACAGTTTACGGCTCCGTAAAGGGCATATTTGTAATTGCAACCCGAGTCGGGCGCGGTGGCATAGTCGCCGACATCCCATATACGGCTTTCGCTGAACATGGCGTTGAACTGCAGTTTGCTGCTGACATTATAGGTGACACCGATGTTGGCGCCCATCATCGGCGAGGCCTTCATGCGGCCTGGGCGCTCATCGTCAGGTGTATACGAGAACTTCTGACCCGCCAGGTCCTGCAGGTATGCGCCTATGCCCTTTCCGTAAGCCAGCTGGTAGTAGAAAATCAGCGGTTTCACGGGATAGATATTTCCGGACAGCATCACTCCGTATCCGGGCTGGTAACGAGTCTTGTGGGCCACTACATCGCGGTAGTGGAAATTGCGCAGCAGCCCGGTCAGGCGTATGCGGTTCCAGGGCGAGAAGGTGTACTCAACCCACGCCGGGATGTCGGGGATGTACTGCTCGGCCGTGACATCGACCTGTTTGTCGTTGTATGCCGGAAAGTCATGTCCGCGGTAGTAACCGTTCGAGCTGTAGTACGAGGGCATGTCAATTGCCGCGGCCCAGCGGAAACCGTTGTACGACGGCGACTTGTAGGCAACCTCGTAGGCCACCGCCGACAGGCATCCTGAGGGACCCTCGGGGTCGATTGTCGGGGGCTGGCAGGCATAGGCATCCTGCGCCAGAGTCAGCTGCATGCCCGCCTGGAAGTGGCGCCAGGTGATATAGGCTCGCTGCAGCACCACACTGGTGTTGATGCCGTTGGTGCCCACCTTGACATATCCCGACACCTCGTTGGGGGTGCCGGCAAAGCCGGTTATCTGCAGGTCGAGGGCAAAATTGATGGGGTTGATAAAGAAATCGCCTTTGTGTCCCGCCTTGGCAGGCACAGGAATCTGGCTGGTGACGAAGCTTATGCCGGCGCCGTCCTGTTTGTACAGGTTGTTGCCTATGTCATAGCCGATGATAGGGTTGATGGTACCGCCTACTGTGGCGATAAAGTCGCTGTTGCGGGTTTTCACCACAAAATGAGGTACGGGTACCGACCGGAGGGTGTCCTCGCGGTGACGTTGCAGGATTTCGCGTACTTCGGGTGTCGTGCGCTTTATCTCTACGGGATTTCCGGCGTCCGTCCCCTCCGTGCTGTCGGCCAGCGCGGCCGGGGCGGCAGACAGGGCTGCCGCCAGAATGAGTGGGTAAATACACTTCATAAACTGTTGTTATTAATTCAGGACGTAGTTATTGAACTCTTTTGCGGAGGAGATGCGCCGAGGCGTTGCCCTCGCGATGAACGGTGTTCGGACGGACTTCCGGTCTTATTTATTTCCAACGTCTGAACTATCTAAAGGTTTGGCGCTTACACGCTTTTTTTGGATTTTTGCAGTTTGCCCGTTAAAAGACCTTTCGCCCGGCGCGCACGCGATTACGTTTTTTGATACAGCGTGTCATACCGGCGCACGCATTTGAACCAATTCTGAGGCGCATGCGTTTATAAAGCGATGAGCAGTCACGCTTCGGACGGGCGTCCCGGTCACCTTGTTTAACACCTTCTTAGATCTGTACGATATGAAATATGTCGATTCGGGTTGTGGCAAGATGCCTCTGATTTCGCTCATTGCCATCCTGTCCATCTCGCTTACGGTCAATCTGCCCGGATTGGCCATTTCGCCCATCATGGGCAAGCTCGACCATGTCTTCAGGCACGTCACCGAACTGGAAATCCAGCTGCTTACGGTGCTCCCCAACCTGGTGACCATCCCCTTTATTCTCGGTTCGGGCAAAATCTGTAATCCCCGAAATCAGATTGCGGTCCTCGGCATCGGTCTGGGAGGCTATACCCTTACCGGCGTGTTGTATTTCTTCGCCGACTCTATGATCGAGCTAAT
>CAZETN010000231.1:0-2576 GCA_964514475.1 uncultured Bacteroides sp. | reverse complement strand
TCTGAAGAATAAGGCCGAGGACTACGAGGAACGCGTCATCAACCAGTTCATCAGGTATTCGGGACGCCCCGTGTTCAATATGGAGGCCGCTACCCGTCATCTGCTACAGAGCTTCGCCGACCTCATCACCATCGAAGAGCATAAGACAAAGAAACGTCCGAAGGTGGTGATGACCTGGGCGCCCCACCCGTGCGCGCTGCCTCAGGCAGTTCCCAACTCGTTCGCCGAGTGGATGAACGCCACCGACTACGACTTTGTCATCGCACACCCGCACGGATATGAACTGGCACCGGAATTCGTGGGCAACGCGCGTGTCGAATACGACCAGCGCAAGGCCCTTGAGGGCGCCGACTTCGTCTATGCCAAAAACTGGTCGGCTTTCGCGGATCCAAACTACGGCAAAATTCTTTCGACAGACCGCGACTGGACTGTCGATACGGCGAAAATGGCCCTTACCGACAATGCTTTCTTCATGCACTGCCTGCCTGTCCGGCGCAATATGATTGTCACCGACGATGTCATCGAATCGGAGCGCAGCCTCGTAATTCCTGAAGCCGCCAACCGCGAAATTTCAGCTCAGGTAGTGCTCAAACGCATTCTGGAGAGCCTCTGATATGGACGACAGCATCAAAGTAGTCAAAATCGGCGGAAACGTCGTGGACAATGCCGAAGCCCTGGCCCGCTTTGTCCGTGATTTTGTCCGTATCCCGGGTCCGAAAATCCTGGTACACGGCGGCGGAAAGGAAGCGACGCGGCTCAGCGCGCGGCTTGATGTACCCACTACGATGATCGAAGGCCGGCGCGTCACTACACGCGAGACCCTCGATGTCGTCACCATGGTATACGCCGGACTTGTAAACAAACGCATCGTGTCTATGCTGCAGGCGGCCGGCTGTGATGCCATCGGGCTGACCGGCGCCGACGGTAACGCCATCGTTGCTACCCGGCGCGCCCCCGTACCTGTAGACTACGGATATGTCGGCGACATCGGGGCTGACGGAGTGAATTCGGCCCTCATATCATCGCTTCTTGCCGCGGGCATCACACCGGTATATTGCGCCATAACACACGACGGAAAGGGTACCCTGCTTAACTGCAACGCCGATTCCATAGCCTCGTCTGTGGCTATAGGTGCGTCCCGTATTGCCGCCGCCGACCTGATTTTTTGCTTCGAGCAGCCCGGCGTAATGGAGGACATCGAGCGCCCAGACTCGCTGATTTCACTGATTACCCCGACAATATACGCCGACCTGCGTGCCAGAGGTATCGTCAGCAAAGGCATGATACCGAAAATCGACAATGCCTTCGCAGCAATCGCAGCAGGAGTCAGAAGCGTTACCATCAAACATTCGGACGCTCTGGGACGCGACGGCGGCACAATAATCCGTAACTGAAATGGCCATTACGGACTCTATAGCCCTGCTGTCCCGGATGATAGCCACACCGTCGTTCTCGAGGAGCGAGGACGCTACGGCAGCGCTGATTTTCGACTTTCTCGAGAGCTACGGAGCGCAGCCGCGTCGATTTTGCAACAACGTCTATGCCCTGTCCGCTGACTTCGACAAACGGCGTCCGACACTGATGCTCAACTCGCATCACGATACCGTCAGACCGGCGGCATCCTACACCCGAAATCCGTTCAGCCCGACAGTTGAGGACGGACGCCTATATGGACTCGGCAGCAACGACGCCGGTGCATCGGCAGTGTCCCTTATCGACGTATTTCTTAATCTCAGGGACAAGCGGCTTCCGTTCAACCTTTTGCTGGCGATAACCGCCGAAGAAGAAGTGGGCGGCGAAAACGGCATGCGTGCATTTCTGCCACACCTCAAGGCCACCGGCATCGACATTTCCTATGCCATCGTCGGAGAACCGACGGGCATGCAGGCCGCAGTTGCCGAACGCGGTCTCGTGGTACTCGACTGCCTCACCGCGGGCGTGACTGGACATGCGGCACGCAACGAAGGCGTCAACGCCATCTATCGTGCCATGGAAGACATCAGTGCACTCAGGACCTACCGCTTCCCGAAAGAGTCACGCATTCTCGGGCCCGTCGGCATAAACATCACCCAGATAAATGCCGGCTGGCAGCACAATGCCATTCCTGACGAATGCCGTTGGGTCGTCGACATACGCACAACCGATGCATATTCGAACGAGGAGACAGTGGCATTGCTCAGGCAGGCGGTACATTTCTCCACCCTCACCCCGCGGTCGACACGCGTACGGGCCTCGGTAATCGATGCCGGACATGCGCTTGTCCGAAGTGCCGTACGTCTGGGCTGCAACACTTTTGTATCGCCCACAACCAGCGATATGTCGCTGATGTACGATTTCCCATCGCTCAAAATAGGCCCTGGAGAATCGTCGCGCAGCCACTCGGCCGACGAGTATGTCCTGCTTGCGGAAATTGACGACGCCATCAGCCGCTACCGCCGCCTAATCGAAGGGCTAAATCTTTGAAACGGCCATATTGTCACACAAAAGAACTACTTGGTTTTATGAAACTTTGGAGCAAGGGCCTCGAGCCCGATAAGATGATAGCAGAGTTCACCGTCGGCAATGACCGCGAACTT
>CAZETN010000230.1:0-2609 GCA_964514475.1 uncultured Bacteroides sp. | reverse complement strand
CTGGGAGGCCGGATGGTGGCCATCCTGGACAACAGCAAGCGTTATACCGACGTCTCGCTGTACTATACACCCTCGGGCGACGGCACAGCCTCGGGCACCATCAACTATCCTTTCGAGGACCTGCAGCCCGGCGCCCACACGCTTAAGCTGCGGGTATGGGATGCGAACAACAACGTAGCCGAGGGCATAATCGACTTCAGTGTCGGCGCGGACGTCCCCGTGCAGTCGTTCAGGCTGTACTGCGATGCCAATCCGGCCAGCGTCGAGGCCAACTTCTATGTCGAGCATGACCGGCCCGACCAGCGTCTCAACGTCACGGTCACCGTATACGACCTTATGGGACGCGCAATCTGGAGCGACTCGGTGACCGGTGTCAGCGACATGATGCGCAGCACTCCGGTCACCTGGAACCTCTGTGACAGCTCGGGCCGTCGCGTACCCCGCGGTATCTATATCTATCGCGCCACGGTCAGCGAACCCGGCGGCACACCCACCGACAGCGGCGCCAAGCGCATAGCCGTCACCGACTGACCCATGCCATGTCTCCCGCACCTCACTATCCATACCTGCGATAAACTCTAAAACCTAACGTCTGAAAACAATGTCGATGTCAAGTTCAAGTCCGACGGTATTGCCTGAACCCACGTTGCGCAGGCTGCCGTGGTATCTGGCCTATCTGACAACTTTGCGTCATGAGGACGTGGAGTATGTGTCGTCGACGCGCATAGCTGCCGAAGTCGGTGTGGATGCGTCGCAGATAGCGAAGGACCTGTCGTTTCTGAACATCCGCGGCAAAACCCGTATCGGTTACGAGGTGGCCGTGCTCGAGGAGGCGCTACGCGCCTTCCTGGGCTTCGATGCGCGCCATAATGCCGTTGTGGTAGGCGCCGGCAGTCTGGGTTCGGCCCTGATGGCCGACCGGGGTCTGCATCCTTACGGACTTAACATTGTAGCGGGCTTCGATACCGACCCCGCCGTCATCGGAACCGATGTGTGCGGTGTGCGCGTCTACGCCATGGACCGTCTGCGCGACATAGCGCGTCGCCGCGATGTGTCGATCGGAGTGGTCACAGTGCCTGTCGAATATGCCCAGGAGGTTGCCGAGCAGATTATGGACGCCGGCATCCGTGCCATCTGGAACTTTACGCCTTGCCGCATACGCGTGCGAGACAACGCCGTTGTGCAGAACACGTCACTGTACTCGCATCTGGCGGTCATGTATAACAGGCTGCGCCTCAGCGAGGACAGCATAAACCGGCAAAGACAATGAAAGTTATTCTGCTGACTGACGACACGGGCATGCCGCTGTGCTATCCCGATTCGGCGGTGATAGCCGAAGGGACACCCTACTTTTACACCGAGGGCGAAGGCGATACCGAGGTGCGTCTGTGGTGCGGTGCCGTTATAGAGCGGCTCGGCAAATGCATAGATACCCGGTTTGCCCGGCGCTATTACAGCAGGATGGTCTGCGGCACCTGCAACAGCGAGAGGGGCGCCGATACGGGCAGCAACCTCATGCGCGACGGCGCTGTCTGCGTAGGACGCGCTTCGGCAGAACCGGGCGCTGTGGCGACAACTGATTGCGGCGCCGCCGTGACGTTGCCTTCATGCGAGGTCATCGATGCCGCCATTGCCCGAGTGTCGCGGCTCGCCACATTGAAGACCGGCGATATAGTGGGCGTCATACTCGGTCCTTCCATGACACTGCGGCATGGCATCCGGCGCGACATATATATCGGCGGCGGCGACGGCAAAAGTCTGCTGCATGCCAAATACAGATAAAGTCAACGATTAGCCAACAATAACGAAAACCATATAGAAACGATGTCAGATTCTTTACACAAAATCTTTGCTGCCGCTGCCGTGGCGGCCGCGATGACTCCGGCTTTGCCGGCCACGGCACAGGGTACGACAGCGGCAAACCCGCTTCCGACGTCGTATTATGCCCGCGAATCGCAGCTGGCTACCGGCCATTGGGCGCGTATACGTGTAACCGCCGAAGGCATACATCAGATTACCTACGACCAACTTCGCGAACTGGGCTTCAGCGATCCTTCGCGGGTCAAGGTATGCGGCTACGGAGGCGCCGCCCTGACGCACGACACTTTCAGGCTCGAGGATGCCGACGATGTCGCTCCGACATACAGCATGCACACCGACGACGGGCGACTGCTCTTCTACGGCGTTCCGGACCTGCAGGTACGCATCAAGGGCTGGTACTACAGCCAGTACGATCCCGATATCCGGCGCAACTATTATTCGACATCGGGCTATTATCTGCTGACCGACAAGGATATCGAGTCTAATTTCAGGACCTCGCGGCTGAGTGCCGAAATCTCGAACTATATAGACAACCACCTGCATATCGATTATGTGGAGGACGAGGTTAATGTACCACAATATCAGGTCAACAGCGTGCCATACGACATGCGTACAGCCGTAATGCATGCCGGCAGGGTTGAAAACGGCAGTGCGCCGTATCCGGTGACTTTCAAAATCCGCGACTATGACAACAGCTACGAGCTGCCGGCGCAGATGATGCTTTCAGGCGCCATCGGCTGGACGCGCTCCGGCGGCAACCATACAATCGATGTATGGGGCATGGACGG
>CAZETN010000229.1:0-2619 GCA_964514475.1 uncultured Bacteroides sp. | reverse complement strand
AGAAGGCGAGAACATCGAGCGCGCTCTCAAGAAATTCAAACGTAAATTTGAAAAAACCGGTATAACCAAAGAACTGCGTGCCCGTCAGGCATTCCAGAAGCCTTCGGTCACCAACCGCAAGAAGATGATGAAGGCCATCTACGTACAGCAGCTCCGCTCGGTAGAGGAATAATTTCCTGAGGCCCCACCAACTTGTAGCCGCGCCGCAACCCCGACTTCCGGTCAGGATTGCGGCGCTGCTGCTTTGTATCCCTGTCACCCATATGCAAACAACAACCCTCGCATCAGCACATCCGCAATATTTGCGGCTGTGTGCCCGATGCGAGGGGGATGTTTATTGTCGGTCAGATGTCAGGCGACTTGCCGGCCTCAGTGGTTGATGCTGACTGTGGCTGGCTTTTCGATACGCCAGTTGAAAGAGACGGTGACGGTGCGGGCTGTCTTGTCGTAGGTGAAGCGGGCGTTCTTGCGGTCGACGGTTACCGAGCGCGGCTGCTCGGTCTGGTTGTAGACGACAAGTGTCATGGTCTTTGCCTCGCGCTGTCCGCGATAGCTGCCTTCGCTGGATATGGTGACCAAGGTGTTCTTTTGTGTTGTGTCGCCGGTGAAGGTTACGATGGCACCCTGGTTGTTGCCTTCGGGAGTAGGGGTGACAAGGTCGTCTTCGAACATCTCGTAGGTCGTTATTCCTTTTGCGGCCGGATAATAGCGTACGGTCAGTTTGCCGTGGTTGAAGGCACGGGTATTCTTCATGCTGTATTCGGCCATGGGAATGAAGGCTCCCTCGCGGACAAAAATCGGAAGGACTTCGAGAGGTGCCGGATAGTCGGCTACGGTAGTGCCTCCCTTGTATTTTTCAGTGGGGTTGTTGAAGTCGTACCAGTCCGAGCCGGCAGGGAGTACGATGTTGCGCGATGTCGCCCCTTTTGTCAGTACCGGAGCTACAAGCACATCGCGCCCCCAGAGGAACTCGTCATCTACCTTGTCGATGGAGGTGTCGTTTCGGTCAAGCGGGGAGTGGAAGTTGATGGGACGCACCAGAGGGTAGCCTTTGGCCGAGTTCTCGTAGGCGAGGGTGTAGTTGTACGGCAGCCAGCGGTACCGGTCGAGAATGAGCTGTCGGATGATGTTCTCCTGCTCGGGATAATGGTACGGCTCGGCGTCGGCTTGACTGTGTGTCCGCAGCATCGGTGAGAATGTTCCCAGCTGCAGCCAGCGCACGTACAGTTCGGGGTCTACGGGATTGTTGCGGTCGATTGCGAAGCCTCCGACGTCGTGGCCCATATATCCCAGTCCCGACAATCCCGAATGCAGCATAATCCGGATCTGGGGCTGCAGTCCCTCCCAGGAGCGGGCAACGTCCGAGCTCCAGGGGAAGACGCTGTAGCGCTGCAGACCCGTCGTGCCTGCGCGCATAAGTGTCATGACGCGCTTCTGCGGATATTTGGTGCGGTACATGTCATAGATGATTTTTGCCCAGTCGCTACCGTAGCGGTTATGATACTGTCGGGCGGTAAGGCCGTTTGCGTGCAGCGCGTTTTCGGGATGTACCTCGGGCTCGCCCAGGTCGCCCCACCATCCGGCCAGACCGCGGTCGGTAAGACGGCTGTAGCGGTCGGTGAGCCATGCGCGGGTGTCCGGGTTGGTGACGTCGAACATGCCTCCCTCGCCGACCCATATTTTCACCTCCTGCGGGTTCTGTCCCGCCGAGTCGCGCAGCATCAGACCCTTCTTGGCAAGTTCGTTGTATGTTACCACGCCCTGGCCGTTGCGCAGTACGTAGGGCTGGGCTATGGTCACCACATTGACGCCGCGCTGATTCATATAGTCAAGAAAATCATCAGGATCGTGCCACTTGTTGAGGTCCCATGCCAGGCGCCCCATGTCCTGTTCCTTGCCGTACCAGTACAGGTCAAGCACGATGCCGTCGACGGGATATCCGCCTGCCTTGAGGGTGTCGATGGCGCCTTCGGCCTCGGCGTCGGTGTGATAGCCGTATTTACTGGTTATATATCCGAGGCTCCACAGCGGCGGCATGTCCTGACGTCCGGTCAGGCGTGAAAGGCTTTCGCTGACATCGGCGAGCGTGTTGGCGCCGTTGACAAAATACCATGTGACGGGTTCGGGACTCTCGGTTATATAGGTGATGGGGTCGCCGAGGATAAGGTCGGCTTTGGCAAAATCGTCGAAGACCACGGCGTAGCCGGCCGAGGCCACGAACAGTGGCATGCATATGTTCATGTGGCCGTTGCGTGGGTCTCCCTCGCCATAGCCGTAATTGGGTCGGTTGTACATGTGCAGGGTGTCGCCGCGCATGTCCATATGGTGTGCGCGCTCGCCGGCACCGTAGAAACTTCCTGTCGAGCCGACGCCTATTTGCATGACGCGGCGTCCGTCTGTGCCGGTGGTGCGCAGCCCGCTGTCCGTCACTTTCTTGCCCGGACCCGCATCGATGGTCAGGGCACCGGCTGAGGTCAGCGACACCTGCATCCCGCACAGGCTGGCGGCCATGCCTTTGCCGTCGGTGTTCAGCCGCTCGCCGTTTTCGCCGGTGAGCACCGAGGCTGTTCCTATGCGGGCCTTCTCGCCGGCTCCGGTATTGGGGATTCTAAGGATGTT
>CAZETN010000228.1:0-2632 GCA_964514475.1 uncultured Bacteroides sp. | reverse complement strand
CCCCCAGCAGGGACAATCTCATGGAGCTGCTCCTGCTTATCGCCGCCGCAAAACGAGCCTCGGCCCGTTCGATTATCGCCGTGATGCCCTATTTTGGATGGGCCCGACAGGACCGCAAGGACAAACCCCGTGTATCCATCGCCGCAAAGCTCGTGGCAGACCTGCTTACCGCAGCCGGCGCCAACCGCATTATAACGATGGACCTGCACGCCGACCAGATCCAGGGCTTCTTCAATATCCCTGTCGACCACCTGTATGCCTCGTCCGTCTTCATCCCGTACATACAGTCGCTCGGGCTTGACAACCTTGTCCTTGCATCGCCCGACGCCGGAGGCGCGAAACGTGTCAATTCGTATGCCAAGTATCTGAATGTGCCCTACGTACTATGTCACAAGCAGCGCGCCAAGGCAAACGTAGTTGCTACAATGACGATTATCGGCGATGTGCGCGACAAAAACGTCATTATAATCGACGACATGGTAGATACCGCCGGCACCATAACCCGTGCAGCTGACCTTATGATGAGTCAGGGTGCGCGTAGTGTGCGCGCGCTTGCCTCGCACGCCATCATGAGCGACCCGGCCTCGCAGCGTGTCACCGACAGCGCCCTCACTGAAATTATCTTCACAAACTCCATCCCCTACACCAAGGGATGCAAGAAAGTGACCACTCTCTCGGTCGCAAAGCTGTTTGCTGACACAATCCGCCGCGTGCACAACAACGAATCCATCTCCTCGCAATACCTTATCAAGTAATCCCCCGGGATATATAATCAGCCTGCGGCGCGCCACTGAGTGATACAGCTGGCGCGCCGCTGCTGTCTGTCAGAGGGATGTTTTACAGTCTGGCCGAACGGCCGCGGATATTGAAAAGGTCAATGTAGACATCCTCGATATGCTCGATGGAGTACTGATGCGCGTCGCCGACTATGCCGATGAAATCGAACTGATAAGTCATGTCGAGTCCGAGCAGACGCAGGTAAGTGTCGGCGGCACGGGCAAGACGCCGTTGTTTTTTTGTGTCAAAAGCCATCAGCGGGTCGCTGCCGCCGGTCTTGCGTGTCTTTACCTCGACAAAGACGATGCGCGTGCCTTTCTGCGCTATCAGATCTATTTCGTAATGCCCCGAGCGCCAGTTGCGCTCACGTATGGCATATCCTTTCGACACAAGCAACTCGCACGCCGCCTGCTCGCCCCAGCGTCCTAAAACATTGTGTTCGGCCATGAAATTCAGTCCTTTTGGTAATTCGGGCACAAAAATACGCATTTGGCAGGCAATGTACAAACCGGGAGGCTTCAGAACAGCATAAAAGGGCATTTTTTGTCGCGACAGTATTAATCTCATGTTTTTTTCGTATTTTTGCAGCATTAATCCATAATATTGAAAAATGCCTATACGTAAATGGCGCATCGAAGACAGCGCCGAACTGTACAATATCAGCGGCTGGGGGCGTAATTATTTCAGCATCAACGCCAAAGGCCATGTAGAGGTGCATCCGCGCGAAGACTGCGTGGGCGTGGACTTGAAGGAAGTCATGGATGAACTGCAGCTGCGCGACATGACGTCGCCGGTGCTGTTGCGTTTCCCCGACATCCTGGATGCCCGTATCGACAAAATTTCGAGTTGCTTTGCAAAGGCATCCGACCAGTACGACTACCAGGGCCGCAACTATATGATATACCCCATCAAGGTAAACCAGATGCGTCAGGTGGTGGAAGAAATAGTCACTTACGGCTCGAAATACGGTATCGGCCTTGAAGCCGGCTCGAAACCCGAGCTGCATGCCGTGCTTGCGACCAACATCGACGAGAACGCTCTGATCATATGCAACGGATACAAGGACGAGACGTATATCGAACTGGCGCTTCTGGCTCAGAAGATGGGCCGCCGCATTTATCTTGTGGTGGAAAAGCTGAACGAGCTGCGTCTTATCGCCGACATTTCGAAACGTCTCAAGATAAGGCCCAACATAGGTATCCGCATCAAGCTTTCGAGCAATGGCGCAGGCAAATGGGCGGAAAGCGGTGGCGACCAGTCGAAGTTCGGTCTTAACTCGTCTGAACTGCTCGAGGCCCTTGATATACTGGAACGGCGTGACCTGCGCGATTGTCTCAAGCTTACCCACTTCCATATAGGCAGTCAGGTAACGAAAATCCGCCATATCAAAAACGCACTGCGCGAGGCAACCCAGTTTTACGTGCAACTGTGTAAGCGAGGCTTCCAGCTGGAGTATATCGACATTGGCGGCGGCCTTGGCGTGGACTATGACGGCACGCGTTCGTCGGCATCCGAGAGCTCGATGAACTATTCGATTCAGGAGTATGCCAACGATGCGATTTCGGCGCTGGTAGATGCTTGTGTCAAGAATAATCTGCCACAGCCCGATATCATAACCGAGAGCGGACGGTCGCTTACGGCACACCATTCCATTCTTGTTTTCGAGGTGCTTGAAACCACATCTCTGCCCAGGTGGAACGAGAATGAAGAACTTCCCGAGAACGCTCACGAGCTTGCCCGTGAACTGTACGAAATATGGGACAACATCAACCAGCAGCGCATGTTCGAGGGCTGGCACGACGCATTGCAGATACGCGAGGAGGCCCTTGACCGTTTCAGCCTTGGAATGCTTGAC
>CAZETN010000227.1:0-2661 GCA_964514475.1 uncultured Bacteroides sp. | reverse complement strand
AAGGGTAAGACTGTAGCTATCTCCGGCTTTGGCAACGTAGCCTGGGGCGCTGCACTCAAGGCAACACAGCTTGGCGCCAAGGTTGTCACCATCTCTGGTCCCGACGGATACGTTTACGACCCTGCCGGTCTCGACTACGAAAAAATCAATTATATGCTCGAACTTCGTGCAAGCGGTAACGACGTGGTCGCTCCTTATGCCGAGAAGTTCCCCGGCTCGACATTCTATGCCGGCAAGAAGCCCTGGGAGCAGAAGGTAGATATCGCACTGCCCTGCGCTACCCAGAACGAAGTAAACGGCGACGACGCCAAGCAGCTTGTCGCCAACGGTGTGAAACTCGTTGCCGAAGTGTCGAACATGGGCTGCACTCCCGAGGCAATCGACACCTTCCTCGAGGCACGTATCACATATGCTCCCGGTAAGGCAGTCAATGCCGGCGGTGTGGCTACCTCGGGCCTCGAAATGTCGCAGAACGCTGAACACCTCCAGTGGAGCGCCGAAGAGGTTGACAACCGTCTGCACTCTATCATGGCCAATATCCACCAGCAGTGTGTTGAGCACGGCACCGAACCCGACGGCTACATCAACTACATGAAGGGCGCCAATATCGCCGGCTTCATGAAGGTTGCTGACGCCATGATGGGTCAGGGAGTCTATTAATATCGTAAAACATTAACGCAGAGCCTGTGTCCCCCCCCCCGGGGGACACAGGCTCTGTCTGTTTGCCGAGCATATTTAACGAACGGATAGAGGCTTCCCGGGCACCAGCCATGGCAAGGCATTACTTTATCCTGAATTATTGACAGGTAAATTTGGCGGTGAAAATATAAAAGCGTATATTTGTGACGCAAATCACTCAGGGGTGCCATCGCCGTTATGGATTTATGTATCGGCCGAGGCTGAGAAAATACCCTCATCACCTGTCGACAGATAATGCTGTTAAGGGAGAGTATCGACATACCGACCAGCTCCGAGTCTTTGCATACAGGCCATTGTGGTTTGTATGATTTTTTTTAATACGCATAACATGACTGAAACGCAGACCTACAGGACGGTTCTTGTCATTGCCGGTTCGGACAGCATAGGAGGAGCCGGCATTCAGGCCGACATCAAGACCTGTACCGCCAACGGAGTATACGCCATAACGGCAATTACGGCGGTTACAGCCCAGAATACCATGGGAGTCAGTGGATACGAGGCAGTGTCGCCCCGGTTGTTGCGCGGGCAGCTCGAAGCTGTTCTGGGCGATGTGCGCCCCGATGCCGTTAAAATCGGAATGCTTCCCGATGTCGCCTCGGTCAACATCGTTGCTGACGTGATTGAACACTATGCGCTGCGGAATGTTGTTCTTGACCCCGTGTGCGTTGCCACCAGCGGCGATCGTCTCAACGACTCCGACGATGTGACCGCATCGCTCGCCGGGCATCTGCTCCCTCTGGCGGACATCGTTACGCCAAATATCCCCGAACTTGAACAGCTGACTGGACTTCGTGTCACCGAAGACAATGTCTTGCAGGTAGCCGGAGTTTTCCTTTCCTCAAGCCATGCAAAGGCAGTGCTTGTCAAGGGAGGACATTTTGACGGTGCCGTCTGCCGGGATATTCTTGTCTGCGGCGACGGGACGGTGATTGCAGAAGAGTCCCCGCGAATCCACACCTTGAATACTCACGGCACCGGATGTACCCTGTCGTCGGCGATAGCCTGCGGGCTGGCACACGGACTGAGTCTGGCGGATGCCGTCCGGTACGGGCGCAAGTATCTGACCGCGGCGCTGGCAGCGGGTGCTTCCATGAAGTTCGGCCACGGCCACGGTCCGGTAAATCACATTTACAGAATAATCAAAGACAAAAACATATGCCGATAAAGATAACAGTAAACAATATTGCGGCCGAAGTCGCCGACAACGCCACCGTAGCCGAAGTCGCCGCGGCAAACGGCGTAGGTACCTCCGGAGCGGCGATTGCAGTGAATGACCGGCTTGTTCCTCGTAGTCGATGGACGGAGACAAAAGTCAATCCGGACGATAACCTCGTAATAATCAAAGCGGCTTATGGCGGTTAATTTTTTTGTGATAGGAATGACGCCTGAAATGCCTGCGGACGGCGAGGCCGCACGTATTTCGGCAATGCTGTCAGCTGGTGTCGTCGACCGTTTCCATATACGACATCCCTGGCTCTCAATGGCCGAGACGCGCAAGTTGCTGCAGGCTGTCCCTGCCGAACTGCACGACCGTATCTCGCTGCACGACAATTATAAACTTGCCGAAGAATTTCCGGGAGTAGGTATCCACCTCAATGCCCGCAATAGTTTCGAAAACCCCGGCTGCAGAGGCGAAGTGTCGCGCTCGTGTCATACGCTCAAAGAACTTGACCGCGCTGACGAGTATAGTTATGTGACACTTTCGCCGATATATAACTCGATTTCGAAACAAGGATACAAGGGAGCCTTCAAGCCCGGCAGCAGCCAGCTCGGACGCGCTATGTACGGGCGCAGTGTCATGGCTATGGGCGGTGTCACTCCGTCACGGTTCTCCGAGTTGTGTTCGGCAGGCTTCAGCGGTGCTGTCATGCTCGGCTATATCTGGGACAATGATGATGCATCAGCAGCGATCCTCCGGGCCGGCAAGCAATTGCATCTGCGCAACTTCGACTTTCAGTCCAT
>CAZETN010000226.1:0-2674 GCA_964514475.1 uncultured Bacteroides sp. | reverse complement strand
TCAGACGCCGTCTGCGGTTCTTCAGCTGCTGCTTGCACTTGTCCAGACTTGTGGAGGCCTTGTGCAGCTCCTTTACGCGGTCGTTGATAAGACCGTCGCACAACGACCTGTATGTATCTGCGGCATAACGTATAAAGTTTATCTGACAGTCCGCTATATACCGGTTCAGCAGGTTCCAGCCCTCCCTTGAGTCCTCGGTGTTCAGAATTGCTCTGAACATCACGTCGCCGTTTTCCTCGGCGGCTTTTTTCTTGAAGCGCCGGTTGCTGCGTATCAGCAGAATAATCGCCACAAGACCTGCCAGCACCATTACGAAACTGCCTCCGTAGTGCATGGCTGTCACAAGAAGTGCGGCCGCGACAAAAGCGACACCCGCGGTGATAAACCATCCGCCGATTACGGATATGACTCCCGTGATGCGGAAAACCGCGCTCTCGCGTCCCCAGGCACGGTCGGCGAGCGACGTACCCATTGCCACCATGAATGTCACGAACGTTGTGGACAGGGGCAGCTTGAGCTGCGTGCCTCCGGCTATGAGCAAGGCTGCCAGCATAAGGTTGACGCTGGCGCGCAGCATATCATAGGCGGCTCCTGATTTATTGGCACTTTCGGGCGTTTCAAAACGACTGTCAATCCATCGGCGCACGCTTGCGGGGGTATGGCTGACAATAGACTTTGAGAGTTTTATAGTGTTGCGTACAATTTTTCGCGAGATTGCCGAGGATCCGAACATCTCGTCCTCGAAACCGCCCTTGGCACCAAGGCCTATTTCGGTTTTCGAAACATTCTGGGCCTTTTTGGACGTTGCAAGGGCCACTACCATGATTACGCCGGCTCCAAGCAGAAAATAGAACGGCGTCGTGGCCGACTCGTTCAGCGAGTGCATCATATAGGTTGTGGCGTCGCTGCTGCCTGACGCCGCGAAATCCTGCCATGAGGACAGAGCCGCCAGCGGCACGCCTATGAAGTTGACCAGGTCGTTACCGGCAAAAGCCATCGCCAGGGCGAAGGTGCCTGAGAGCACCACTATCCGTAGCACATCGAATTTGAAATAAGAGATAAGCCGCATCAACAGAGTAAGCACGACAAACGCACATCCCAGAACCCAGATGGCGTTCACATCAAGCCAGTGCACTGCGTCGGGTGTCATTATCGAGCTTGATTTAAGCCCCTTGAAAAGCATGAACCAGATTATTATCGTTATTGCCAGGCCTGAATATACAGACCTGAACCAGGGTGAGGTCTTGCGGTAATTCATCGTAAACAGACACCGCGTGATAAACTGCACAATGGTTCCGAATACAAAGGCAATAGCTATACTCAGAAAGATGCCCAATATTACCGAAAATGCCTTTTCTGTATTAATCAGGTCGTTAAGTCCCAGATTTGCGCTTCCCTCCATCATTTTCAACAGCGAAACGGCAAATGCCGCACCAAGCAATTCAAAGACCATTGACACCGTAGTCGATGTCGGCATCCCGAGTGAGTTGAATACGACAAGCAGTATGATGTCAATGACCATAACAGCCACGAATATACATATGACGCCAAAAAATGAAAAATGCGATGGTCTGAAAATGCCATGCCGCGCTATATCCATCATACCGTTGCTCATCACCGCGCCCAGAAAGACACCTATTCCGGCAATGATAAGAATAGTCTTGAACTTGGCGGCCTTCGAACCCAACGCCGAGTTCAGAAAGTTGACGGCATCATTGCTTACGCCGACAGACAGGTCAAAAATCGCAAGCAGAAACAGGAATACAATCAGCCCTAAAAATACGATATCCATATGTTATAAGTAATTGTTTCATCAGTTATAACACCCGAAGTGCCTTTTTGTATTGCAAAAGTAAAGGTCATTTGCGACCAAATTATTGCCAAATCATTAACTTTTTGTTGCATCAGCCAGCAGGGAACATATGAACGCTTCCGGCCCGGCAATATCATCCCCCCTCGATTTAGCTGTCATAATATTTAGCTGTCATAATAATTGTTGCACAACCCGGCCGGCACAAGGTCAGCCCCCACTTTATTCTATCTTCACGCAACACCCAGACGGGCCGGTTCATCCCTCCGGGACAAAGAGGATTACTTCAATTTCCGCAACTGCAATAAAACAGCACGTCCCGCACCTGCAATGTGGAGCGGGACGTGGTGTTCGGGCTGATACGGCAGCGATTACTTGCTGGCGATGCTGCTCGAAACGGTGAGGCGCAGACGGCCTTTGGCGCGGCGGCGTGCCAGAACCTTGCGGCCTTCGGGTGTTGACATGCGCTCACGGAAACCGTGTTTGTTCACTCTTTTGCGGTTAGAGGGTTGGAATGTTCTTTTCATTGCGTTATGACTTTTTGTTTATTTCCATTAAATACTAAAATGCGAGCTCGTCGCGTGGTACGTATTTGCGCATTTCGAAGTGCAAATTTAGGAATTTTTCCGCTAACTGCCAAACAAACCTTAAAAAAGCCGCTTCGGTTAAGTTTTGTTAAGATTTCGAGGTTATTCTTCGCTCGGTAACGTCTTAACTTCAAGTGCCTGATAGGCACGCGCAGTCTGTTCGCGCGCCTCCTGAACAGAGTCCGCGGTAGCGAGGATGACACCCATACGGCGATGTCCCTTGATTTCCGGCTTGCCGAAGATGCGTATGTGCACTCCGGGTGCGTCAGGGCATTGC
>CAZETN010000225.1:0-2739 GCA_964514475.1 uncultured Bacteroides sp. | reverse complement strand
ATCATGGCCTCCGAGCCATCGCATACGCTGTTCAGCCATGGTTCGAGCAGATAGACGGCTCCCATGCCGTATATCACCAGCATGACGCTGTTGCCGACGAGGATGGAGGAGATGAAGAACTCGGAATCGGCGTAGAAGCGGTTGATAATCCGTCCTATCAGTCCGCCCTTTTTGACGTCAAGCTCGGTGCGTACGCGGTCGCTGGTGATATATGCGATTTCGGTGCCCGAGAAGAGGGCACTGAAAATCAGCGATACGATTGTTATTATGAGCCAGGTTGTCGTCATTGGGTCGGGGTTGGGCGGTGGGCCCGGGGTTACTGGTTGGGATATACTGTTGCCTGAGGCAGGGGTAGGGGTGCGCCTCCGCGCTGCGAGGCCGGCCGCGGTGCATATCGCGTGCCGCGGCCGCGGTCGGCCGGGGCCGACGTGCTGTCGGCGTCAGCCGGGGAGTCGCCCCCGCCGAGCTTGCTCCGGTCGACGGGGATTACGGCAGTGGGACGTCGCACGGTATATGCCGTCATTGTCTGGTTGCTTTCAAATCCGTAGCCTTCGATTATGTGTTGTGCCCGGGTTATGTGCATGAATGAGTCGGAATATACTCGTTGTGCCGTCTGGTCCCAGAACATCTGTTGGGTCAGAAAGGTGTCGCGCATTACGTTTACCATCACCACGTGCCCGTCGAAGCGCCACAGGCGCCGCTGGCTGTAGTAGATTGCCGAGTCGCATCGCATGTGCGAGGTGGCGTTCATGTTGTCGTCGTACTGTTCGAGTTCGATGCCGTCGGGGAAGGTCCACAGCGGGTCGGGCCGGTCCTCGTACATGCGCCATACCGGGGCGTCGATATGGTAGCGGGTGTAGCCCGAGTCGCTGATGAGGGTCATGACGTCGGTGGTGACCATTGTGGGTGTTGACCCGTCGGGGAGCATGTTGGCGACGTAGGTGTGTTTCTCGTCCTCGCACGATACGAGTGCCTGTACCGCAGTCATCAGGACTGCGGCCGCGGTCAGGGCTTTGCGTAGGGGCTGCATCGTCGGGGGCGTGGCTTCTGGCGGAGACGGATCAATAAATCTTGGACTTGCGGAACCACATCTCGTTGAAGTTGATGCCCAGCGTAAGGTTGATGTAGTTCTCCTTGATGAGGGCCTGCGGAGTGGCCTGACGGTGACGGTATTCGATACCGATGTTGACCAGGCTCTTGAATCCGGGGACAGGGAGGCCGAAACCCAGGGTCAGGCCCATGTCGCGCACGTTGTTGCCCAGCACCATCAGGTAGTCGCGGTTGTAATATGCGCCAAGGCGGTAATTGACGCGTCCGAAATATCCCCCGCGGTAGTTGGGCTGCCACTGTGCGCCGATGCCGGCACGGTAGCGGTCGGCGAACTCGGTGGTTTCGAAATGTTCGATGGTGCCGAATTTGGCTTTGCTCCAGGGCTGGTATGTGAAGTCGGCCTCGACCATAAGGTTGTCGTGCGACCAGTTAAGACCGGCTCCCCAGGTCTCGGGGACGGAGTAGGCCCCGTTCATGCGGGTGTGTCCAGCGTTGACAGTGTCCGGTTTTACCCGGCCGTTCGAATCGGTGTCGTCGGCGTCATAATATATGCCGTATGCATGTCCGTGCAGGTCTTTCTTGGGCGAATATACCACGCCGAGCGTCACGCGGTCGCGCGGAGTGAGGCGCAAGCTGTACTGGAGACCTATGTCGATGCGCCAGTCGCGTACCTCCATGCTGCGCTGGAACACCGAAGTGTTGCCTGCGTCGGTCAGCGCGTACAGTACATTGGATGTCGAACCGAACAGGTAGGCGACATTGACACCGATACCGAAGCCTTTGAAGGGTGAACCGCCGACACCTAAGTAGAGCTGGTTGAGTGAGCCGTTGCCTTGACGCGACAGCTGACCGTTGTCGATTTTGTTGCCGAACGAGTAGCCTACCGAGCTGTATGGCAACAGACCAACCGAGGCTGCAAGTCCGCGGATGATGGGAACCTGCATGGTGATGTAGTCCAGACCGCCGCCGAACTGTTTCTCGTGTTTGCCGTTTTCGCTCGAATACAGTACGGTGAAGTCGACGCCCATGTCGAACAGGAAGGTCAGCGAATCCATGGCGGCGTACGAGGCCGGGTTCATGACGTTGATCTGGCGTCCCGAGTTCATGGCGTATCCTACACCGCCCATCGAGCGTTGCATGGACGAGGCGTTGTCGCTGAGTATGCCGTATCCGTAGCGCGAGTACGGGGTTATGGTCTGTGCCGCGGCAGTGACTGCGGCTACGGCCGCAAGCACGGTTAGTATGACGGCGCTTAGTTTTTTCATATCTTCGGTTTGTGTGGTGTTTGTCGGTTGTGGTTCAGCCTCGCCACTGTTGGGCTTCGAGCTGCCGTATTTTTTCGATGTATGTGATGATGTCGTTGAGGCCCTGGCTTACCAGGCCGTCGATGACATGATGGCTGAATGACAGACGTCCGCTGATTTGTCGGGCCGAGCCTCCGGTAAGCACTGCCGTGGCGTCGTCGGGCAGGTGCGAGCGGTAGTATTCGAGTTCGGACACTACGCCGTTTACTGCCCCCGAGCGTAGGGCTGTGGCTGTATCGTAGCCCCACATGGGTATGGCTCCTTCCTCGGGGTCTATCTGGGGCAGGCGTGCCGTGAGACGGTTTAGCGCTCTCAGCCGCATGGATACGCCCGGGGCTATGTTGCCGCCGCAGAAGCGGGCGGCGGCCGTAACAAGGTCGTAGGT
>CAZETN010000224.1:0-2754 GCA_964514475.1 uncultured Bacteroides sp. | reverse complement strand
AATCGACAACGGACACCTCACCCTTGGCGGCGTACGCTTTGACGGAACCCTGATGCACCCTCAGACTGTGGTGGCCGACTGCGACACTGTCATCAGCAACTGCGTTATCGCCACTGTCAACGGCCGCGACAAGGTACGCACCGACAACGGACTGATTGCGTCAGCCTGCCAGACCGTATACATCGACGGAGCCGCCGTCAACGTCAACGAAAGCGTGGTCACCGTGTCGCAGCTCGACCTTGTGGCGCCCGGCACTACATACACCATCGCAAATATCGCAACCCGCGACAACACATCGGGCGAATATATCCTTGACGAGACTTCGGAACTGCCAACCTCGGCCGACGACGAGATTGTCGTATCGTACAGCACGGTCCTCAACCCGGCCTCGTCCGAATATCAGGCCGCCGGCAACTGGAACGGCGTGATATACGCCATCCAGGCCATCGCCGCCGTACTGTGGGCCGTTGTCCTGGCTCAGTTCCGCCGCCGCAAGCTGGCATACAGCCTCAGCCTCGCTATCGGCGCCGTAGGCTTTGTCTCGGTAATGTGGTTCAGCAACCAGTACGTGCTTGGCGTAAGCTTCGCCCTGATGGGATGTGCCTGGGCCGCAATGCTGGCCATGCCGTTCACCATCCTCACCCATGCCCTCACCGGCAACCACATCGGCACTTATCTGGGACTGTTCAACTGCACCATCTGCATACCGCAGATTGTATCCGCCCTGCTCGGCGGCCTGGTTCTGGGCCTGTTCCCCGCAGCCGAAAACGGCGCCCCCAACACCGTATGGATGATGGTAAGCGCCGGCGTACTGCTCCTGCTCGGAGCCGCCGCCGTCTGGATTATACGCGAGACCTTCGGCAGCAAGGAGGCTACGGCTTAAAGTCTCCGGCTGCCAGCAGAAAACTGTGACGGTGTGCCGAAACATTGCTTTCGGCACATCGTTATATATAAACAGCCGATAACAAATCCGTCATCGTAACAGACTGCCCGCAGTCTATAACTTTACACTCTCTCAGCATCGTGGAAACAATACGCAATCTCTTCAAAATCGGGTACGGACCGTCATCATCGCACACAATGGGTCCGCGTCGTGCCGCACAAGCTTTTCTGGACATGTGCGGCACCGCTGCCGGTCACTTCGAGGTAACGCTTTACGGCTCGCTCGCAGCCACCGGAAAGGGTCACCTTACGGACGCCGCCATCCTTGATGTCCTCGACAAGGTAGCCCCGACAAAAATCCTGTGGCAGCCCGAAGTGTTTCTGCCCTTCCACCCCAACGGCATGACCTTCCGCGCATTCGACCATAATAACACTGAAACCGCCTGCCGTACGTGGTACAGTGTCGGCGGGGGCGATATTGTCGCTGAAGGCGAGAAACGTCAAAGCGCCGAATCCATCTACGAAATGGATAAAATCGACGATATCCTGAAGTGGTGCGAGGAGACAGGCCGGTCGTACTGGGAGTATGTCGAGCGCTGCGAAGGCCCCGGCATATGGGACTATCTGCTTGAGGTATGGCAGGTAATGAAAGACGCTGTCGAGCGCGGTATCGAGGCCGAGGGTGTACTTCCGGGGGGTCTGGGCGTGCGCCGCAAGGCAGTAAGCTACTACGTGCATGCCGCCGGCTACGCGCAGTCGCTGAAAAGCCGTGGTCTTGTATACGCCTACGCGCTGGCTGTCAGCGAGGAAAATGCCTCGGGCGGAAAAATCGTCACGGCTCCCACCTGCGGCTCATGCGGAATAGTGCCGGCAGTGCTGTATCATCTTTACACATCCAAAAATTTCAGCGAGCAGCGCATTTTGCGCGCGCTGGCTACAGCCGGACTCTTCGGCAACGTCGTAAAGACCAACGCCTCGATATCCGGCGCCGAAGTCGGCTGTCAGGGTGAGGTAGGCGTAGCCTGCGCTATGGCTGCCGCGGCTGCCTCGCAGCTTTTCGGAGGCACTCCGGCCCAGATTGAGTATTCAGCCGAAATGGGGCTCGAGCACCACCTTGGCCTGACCTGCGACCCTGTGTGTGGCCTGGTACAGATACCCTGTATCGAACGAAACGCATACGCGGCAGCCCGAGCACTCGACTCGAACCTGTACGCAGCCTTCTCGGACGGACGCCACAGCGTCAAATTCGACCGTATAGTACAGGTGATGAAGCAGACCGGACACGACCTGCCGTCCATATACAAAGAGACATCGCAGGGCGGCCTGGCAACCATCAAATGAAGGAGGTTGCCGGACACATCATAACGGCATTCAGGACAAAATCAGGGCCCGGTTACACTGACCGCGGGCCCTGCTTTATTTTGTGGCACGTCCGAAGGCGTTGCGCACGATAACGGCGGCTGTTTCAGCGGCCACAGTGTCGGGCTGCAGTTCCACTGAAGCAGTGGCTGCGACGCGTTCGTCCTTATGCACGGTAGGCGGCACTCCGGCGGCCAGGAGGGCGTCAAGGGTAATTTCAGGCACCGGCGGTGCGGTTATCGCGGCTGCAGGCTGCCTGTCGGCTGTCGAGGGGCGGCTGCTGACAGCAAGCCAGTCGTCAAGGGTGATTTCGGGGGCATCTTTCGGCGAGGGCGAAACCGGAGCAGCCGGAGCACGGGACTTCTTTTTCGCTTTTTTCTTTTCAGCCGGCAGAGCCTGTGCAAGCATCGGCACACGACCCGCCCCACGGTAATGATCAATATAATATTTAAGCGACAGATCATCCTCGACAACGCCACGGCTCGACGAGGCATGTATCATACGGCCGTTGCC
>CAZETN010000223.1:0-2756 GCA_964514475.1 uncultured Bacteroides sp. | reverse complement strand
ATTCATCGCCTGTACAGCGAATTCCGTACCCGTTTCACCGACCCATCCCTGGCCGAAGCCATCGAGGACAACCTTAACCTGACAAATGTACTGCGCTCGACAGCCCCTGCCTGGGACGGCGGCTTCGTGATCTGCGGCGCCACCGGGTCTGGTGACATGTTCGCTCTGCGCGATTCGTCGGGAATACGTCCGGCATTCTATTATATCGACGACGAAGTAGCCGTAATAGCCTCCGAACGTCCCGTGATACAGACCGTGTTCAATGTCCCCATTGACAAGGTTCGCGAACTTGACCCCGGACAGGCGGTGATTATAGGCAAGCACGGTCAGCTTGAGGTGCGCGCCATTCTGCAGCCCAAAGGCAACGCGCGGTGCTCGTTCGAGCGCATCTACTTTTCGCGAGGCTCCGACGCCGACATATATCAGGAGCGCAAGGCTCTCGGCGCCAACCTCGTCGAACCGCTTGCCCGGATGCTGGGAGGACAACTGCAGGACGCTGTCTTCTCCTTTATCCCCAACACGGCCGAAGTTGCCTTCATGGGACTTGAACAAGGCCTGAACCGCTATCTCGACCGGGCAAAAATGAAAGAGATTAAACAGATGCATGACTCGGGCAACTGGGACAACGACGCGCTGCTTGAGATAATGCGGCGCAAGGTGCGTACCGAAAAAGTCGTAATCAAGGATATCAAACTGCGCACTTTCATCGCCGAGGCCGAGAGCCGTAACAGCCTTGCCACTCACGTCTATGACATCACATACAAAAGTATCATCCCCGGCAAAGACACCCTTGTAGTCATCGACGACTCGATTGTACGCGGTACAACTCTGCGTCAGAGCATCGTCACCATGCTTGACCGGCTCCATCCTGTCCGCATCGTGGTGGTTTCGTCATCACCGCAGGTAAGGTACCCCGACTGCTACGGCATAGACATGAGCCGCATGAGCGAGTTCATCGCCTTCCGGGCAGCTATAGAACTGCTGCACCAGACCGGACGGCAGAATGTTATCGACGAGACATACAGACAGTGCAAGTCCGAACTCGAAAAGCCTGTAGACAAGCAGGTGAATGCCGTCAAAGGTATATACGCACCCTTTACCGACAATGAGATTTCAGCGAAAATCGCCGAAATGGTCACCGGCCCCGAAATACGCGCTAAAGTCGACATCCTGTATCAGACTGTCGAAGGCATGCATAAAGCCATCCCGGGCCATCCGGGCGACTGGTACTTCACCGGTGACTACCCCACTCCCGGGGGCAACCGGCTCGTCAACAAAGCCTTCGTCAACTACTGCGAGGGCAATCCCGACCTGCGTTCCTGATAACAACTACCCCATACACTGATTAAGGTCGTCCCGGCTTACCGTCGCCGGGACGATTTTCTGTCTGTTCCTGTCCCATACGCGCCCCGGTTGGGTATTACGTAATTATTGCATATCTTTGTGCTGCGATACATTCAATGCCCCGGAATATTCTATTCATACACGAAAGCCTGTGCGGCGGTGGCGCTGAAGTCGCGCTCGCCGCACTTCTCGGGTACCTTGATCTGACAAGGTACCGCCTGACCGTGCTTTCCATTTTCGACAAAGGAACTCCCCGACCCGCTCCACCGCCCGGAATACGCATATTGACCATGCTCCCCCAGGGACTGACACCGCGCATTCGGCTGCTGTGGCATTTCCGCAAGTCACGCGACATGCTGTTGCGAAAACGTGCGGCCAAAGTCCTTGGTAACGAAAAGTTCGACGTCACAGTATCATTCATGGAGGGCGATGCAATGCTCGTGCACAGTATGGTAATGGACCGCGCACCTCGCAATATTACATGGGTGCATGCCGATTTCATGCACCACCACTGGTCGCGGCGATATTTTGCCGACGATTTTGCCGAAGCCGCCGCATACAGTGCCATGGATATAACCGTATTTGTATCTGCCGGAATTCTGAAAAGCCACATCGAGGCGCTCGGGCCTACCTCACCGGCAAAAGTCATCCCTAACATCATAGACAGCGGACGAATCAGACGCATGGCCGACGAACTTGCCGAACTGCCCCCGAAACGAGGTCTCACGCTATGCTGTGTCGGACGTCTGCACGAATCCAAACGAATTGACCGCTTCATCGACGCCATAGCAATATTGCGTTCCCGCCACGGCATCGAAGTCTCCGGCTGGATAGTGGGAGGCGGAGCCATGCAAGCCACGTTGTGCCGGCAGGCCCGCGACCTGGGTATTTCGGAAAAAGTGGTTTTCACCGGATATACTCCCAACCCCTACCCTGTCATGAAAGCCGCCGACGCAATTGTGCTCACCTCTGATGCCGAAGGACTGCCGACCGTCATAGCCGAGGCAATGGTTCTCGGCAAACCGGTCGTGACTACCGATGTGGCCGGCGTGCGCGAGCTTGCCGACGACGACACCGCCATCATAACTGCCTCGGCCACGCCCCAGGCAATAGCCGGGGCAATACTCCGGCTCATCACCGAACCAGAACTGGCAGACCGGATGAAAACGATGGCGCTCCGGCGCGCCCGGTCATTTGAGCCCTCCTCAGTGACCGAACAGGTCAGATCCCTGCTCGACTGACCACCGTTATCCCTCCCCTCATCTAAGGTTCTCCAACCGATATCAAGCTTGCCGAGAACAATGTTCATCATGTCCCGAATAACGCCGAAACCGAAGAAATTTGTGCGGTTTGGATTAAAAATTATTACTGTCCGCTAAACTTTAGGGAAGATTAGAAAAATAGGGCTGATT
>CAZETN010000222.1:0-2765 GCA_964514475.1 uncultured Bacteroides sp. | reverse complement strand
GGGGACGACGATACGGAGGGTTCAAATATGGCGCACGCCTGAGCTACCTGCCGTTCGGCACCTTCAGAGCGATGGGTGGCAACCGCGAGGCGGACGTCGCATACGAACTTACGCCAAAACTGAGCGTAGGGCTCGCCTACAGCTATACGGACGGAACATCGGACCGTCGCGGAGGCCGCTCCAACGGAGACATACTCTATCAGGACAAAGACGGTCGCACCGATCTGCCTGATTTTGGAAAACTGGCGGCTGACATCCTGTTCAAATATCGGGGATTCTCGTTTCTGGGCGAGTTTGTGAAGACGTGGGGCTATGTGCCTTCGTCAATCACCGCACGCGTACGCAACGACGGCACCACAACCACCAACTTCGAAATCGACGGGCGCCAGGACATTGATGCATATATCAAAAACCGTATGATGCTGGGCTGGGGTTACAACCTGCAGTGCGGTTATATGCTGCGCAGCCTGTGGGGATTTGACCTGCGGTACACCCGGCTCTGTCCCGACAAGTACTCGTATCTGAACAATAACCTATACAATAACCGCCATCACTTTTACGACCTGGGCGTCTCCAAATACCTCACCCGCAATTATGCGGCCAAGATACAGGCTACAGTTGGACTGGCCCGCACAAACGGCGAATGCCGTACACCGGACGGAAAAACGTTCGAGGGCAACGAATGGACCGCAAACATAATATTCCAACTAAAATTCTGAGTAAGTTGAAGAATTTGACTTACAGGAATTTTGAAAACATTATACTTGAGACAAAATGAAGCGCATACTATATCTGATAATCGGCCTGCTGGCAGCCGTCTCCGAAGCGGAAGCCCAGCAGACAGGCAAAGTAACCCGCACTTTCTTCCCTGACCCTGATATCGAAATCGGCACTCCGGCATTTCAGAAAAAACACGGCTTCACCGGCTACTCCGAAATGATGGACTATCTGCACGGCATGATCACGGAGCATCCGGACATGATGTCGCTTGAAATCGTAGGACGCACACAGAAAGGACGCGACATACCTATGGTTCGCATATCCCGTCCCGGACAGGCCGACAAACTGAGGGTGCTGTATCTGGGGAGTGTCCACGGAAACGAGCACGGGGGCACTGAAGGTCTGCTGTATTTTATGGACCGGATGACACACAACGACTCACTGTCACGGCTCCTCGACAAAATCGACTTCTACATCATGCCCATGGTTAACATCGACGGCTCCGAAGTCAACAAACGCGCCACCGACAACAACACCGACCTCAACCGTAACCAGACTCTGCTCACCATACCCGAAGCGCAGACGATGCAGCGCGTGGCATCGACTGTAAGACCGCATGTCTTCATCGACTTTCACGAGTACAACCCCCTGCGTGCCTCATACGAGGACATCGCCGGCAAACTTGTGACCAATCCCAATGACTTCATGTTCCTGTGGAGCAGCCATCCCAATGTGGCGCCTTCACTGACAAAGGTCCTGCAGAAACACTTTATCCCTGAGGCGCGCGAAATGGCCGAACGCGAAGGTCTGACAAACCATACCTACTTCACCACCAAAAGCGACAAAGGGGATGTCATATTCAACATAGGCGGAGCCTCGCCCCGTTCGTCAAGCAACTCGATGGCTCTGCGCGGCGCCGTATCGATGCTGATGGAAGTGCGCGGCATCGGCCTCGGACGCACCTCGTACAAACGTCGGGTCAACACTGTATGCATGCTGGCCGAACAGTTTGCGCGTACAGCCTTCGACCATGCCGGCGAGGTGGCCCGCGCCGTAGACGAAGCCGGGACCGACAACCGCGACCTCGCCGTGGCCTTCAGATCAAAACGCCAGGAAAACTATCCGGTCGAGATGATCGACATACTCGGGTGCCGCAAAATCACTCTTGATGTCGACGCCCGCATCGCCCCCGAATGCGAGGTCACTCTGTCACGCTCGCGTCCCTCAGCCTACTATCTCTCCAAAGATGAGGTCCGTGCGGTCGAGACCCTGCGACGCTTCGGGATCGAGATGGAGACTCTTGCAGAACCACGCGTAGCGGAAGTCGAGACTTATACAGTTACCCGGGCTAACGAGAGTTACGAACCTGTAGGCGGCATACTGCCCCTTACAGTGGCTACTGACCTCACCCGACGCCATATGACCATCCCTGCCGGAAGCGTGCGCATCCCCATGGACCAGCCCCTGGGCAACCTCGTGGGAACACTGCTCGAACCCGAATCGCCCAACGGATTTGTCAATTACCGGGTGATTGATGCTGAAAAAGGAAAAGACCTTACAATCTATCGCGAAACAAAGTAATATTACCCATGCATAAGACATCAACAATGAAAAAGATAATCACCGCTCTCGCTCTCGCAGCCACAATGCCGATGATGGCCCAGACTATCGGCAACGAAGCGTTTCCGCAACTCAACGGCGGACTGCTCGATTTCAAACTCGGCAAAAATGCGTCCGGTGACGGCAACACCATCCGTCTGGGCGGTTTTTTCGACGCCACTGTATACCATACTGACATCAAGAACGCCGAGTCGAAGAACGGCTTCGACATCACTCATGCCGACATCAGCGTAGAGGGGTGCCTGCTTGACAACCGACTTGGATTTTTTCTGCAGGCCGACTTCGCGGCATCCGACCCTCTGCTGGGCGCATGGGTATCGTACCGTCCGGTCAAAAATCTCAGACTCACATTCGGCCAGGAGCAGTCGATGACCGACACTCGCCAGATGATGATGCTTGACCAGGGGCAGGCCTTCGGCGACCGT
>CAZETN010000221.1:0-2771 GCA_964514475.1 uncultured Bacteroides sp. | reverse complement strand
CGAGGCGCAGTTCCTCGAAGTCCGTTGCAGCGCGTTTCATCTTGAGACCGCCTTGTTCGGCATCCTCGTTGCCGCAACCGCAGCCACAGCCGCAGGCGGCGCCTTCGATTTTCTCGTGGGCTATTTCGTTAATGTTGTGTGACAGGTTGGTGCCGCGCAGAATTTCTTTACAGCGAGCTCCGTCGGTATAACGCTTGTCGCAGCTCTCGTTTACGGCTTTCTGTACCAGACCTTCGTTAACCTGCTTGAAGAAACCGCCGTTTTCCTCGACTTCGAGGAAAAGTTTCCATGCCTCGTTGGCGATGGCGACGGTGAGGGTCTCCACGTAGTAGGAACCTCCGGCGGGGTCGATGACCTTGTCCATATGGCTTTCCTCCTTAAGCAGGAACTGCTGGTTGCGGGCGATGCGCTCGCTGAACTCGTCGGGTTTCTTGTACGGGGTGTCGAAGGGGGTTACGGTGATGGAGTCGACACCGGCGACGCAGGCCGAGAATGCCTCGGTCTGGCTGCGCAGCAGGTTTACGTATGCGTCGTAGACGGTCTGGTTGAACCGTGAGGTCACGGCATGGCAAACCATCTTTTCGGCGCAGTCGCACGAGGGTTTGTACATGCGGACTATCTGTGCCCACAGCATGCGTGCGGCGCGGAATTTGGCGATTTCCATGAAGAAGTTCGATGACACGCCCATATTGAATTTGATACGGCGTGCCACTTCGGTGGCGTCCAGGCCGGCATCGGTGAGGAGTGTCATCCAGTCGGCACCCCATGCCAGGGCGTAGCCGAGTTCCTGGAATATGTACGCGCCGGCATTGCAAAGCACGTTTGAGTCAACCGAGAGTACGCGGAGACCGGGTACCGGAGCGACGGTTTCGACAAGTTTCTTTGCCTGTGCGGTTACATCTTCGCTGACTTTGCCGGCGCCGTGACGCAGGGCCTTGCGCAGGGGATTGTAGTCAATGGAACCGCGGAAGTCTTTTTCCCAGCCTTTTTCCTGGAGAAATTTCACCAGTACTTCGGCAAGAGCCTGAGCCTTGTTGGGGCAGCAGGTGAAGTTGACCTCGACAGCGGGGATGTGGATGTCCTTGAGCAGGGTGGCCAGCTCGCTCTCGGTAGCCTCCTTGACCGAGAAGCCAAGCGAGGTGACACCTTTGTTGAGTACGTCAAGAGCGATGCTGTTGGCCTCCTCGGGGGTGTCGGCCACTATTTCCTGGCGGGTGAGCCAGTCGTTTTCGGTACGTGTGCCGCGGACGTAGGGATATTCGCCGGGCAGTGAGTTGGTGGTCTGAAGGTCGCTGATGTCCTCGCGGCGGTAAACGGGCTGGACATTGAAGCCTTCGTTGGTTCGCCAGACCAGTTTCTTGTTGAAGTCGGCGCCTTTGAGGTCGGCCTCGACTTTGGCACGCCATTCTTCGTAGCTGACGGCGGAGAACTGGTCAAACAATTTTTCTTTGTTGTCTGCCATGACAGATTTACGGATTGGAATTATATAAGAAAAAAGTATTTGGTCGTGATAGTGATCGGTAGGAATGTTTTTGTGACTGTCGGCGACTTAAGTCGTACGGCATTTTTGTTTCAATGGTATGAAGGTTATGCGGCATGTACATGCATGCGGTCGTACAAAATTAGCAAATGTCGGCGGGTTGACAAAACTTTTTGCACAAAAATTGCTATATTTGCGCGGTAATAATCCATAAACAGCGGTGTGCGCGGTCTGTCCGGTCTGCCGCTCACTGTCATTTTGGTATTTCTGCGGAATTCAGATACACGGTAATGAGCGACGAATATACGACGGTCAGTGGCCCGGGTGAGGGCAAGTATACGGAGAAGATGAGCCGTTTTCTCTCATTCGCCTATCATGTAGGCGATGCCGAGGAGGCGCGTGCCCGCATTGCGGAGGTCGCGCGCCGTTATCATGATGCACGCCATGTATGCTGGGCATATATGCTCGGACCCGAAAGGCTGAATTCGATGAGCAATGACAACGGCGAGCCATCGGGCACCGCCGGCAAACCGATACTCGGTCAGATAAACAGTATGGGACTGACTGATGTCGTGGTTGCCGTTGTCCGTTACTTCGGTGGAATAAAACTGGGAACGAGCGGTCTTATTGTCGCTTACCGTGAGGCGGCGCGTCTGGCGCTTGAGGCGGCCCCCAAAGAACTGCGTCACGTCGAGGTGTCTATGTCGTTCACATTTCCGTACATGAGTGTCAATGCTGTCATGAAGTTGATAAAGCAGCCCGGCGTCATTACTGACGAACTGCTTTTTGACAATGCCTGTCGTGCTTCTGTCCGCATACGCCGCGATGATGCGGACAGACTGCGTTCGCGCTTGTCGGACGTTGACGGGCTTACCTTTGTATAGGCTCCGCCGAGGGCATATGGCTCAGGGGCATGTCCGGACCGCATCGGTCCGGACATGCCCCTGTCGGTATTTTGGTCTTTTTGTGTTGTTATTGTTCGGGCTGCTGCTCCTTGAGTATTTCGACTGCCATGTCGTAGATGGTGGGATCGTCAAGAACTACGATACCGCCGTCGGGACCCGGTTCGATGTGGACGCCCTGGTTCTTGCCTAAGTCGTAGTTGCTGCCGCCAAAGTAATTGCGGACAGTTTGTACGGTGACGTTGAGCTTGTCGGCGATGCGGTGCATCGAACCGTCGGGAAGACTGTCTTTGAGAGAACGCAACTCGTTGAAGGTGATGGTCTTTGACATGATTAATATCGATTTACAGGTTAATATACATTAGTGAATTGTAATTTGCCGGGATGCT
>CAZETN010000220.1:0-2795 GCA_964514475.1 uncultured Bacteroides sp. | reverse complement strand
GCCCTGCGCGGCGCCCTTGCCACCACCGCCGCCGCTCTGGCCGCCGCCGAGGCTCAGCTGCCTTGCCCCGAAGTTCAGCCCGCTCCCGAAACTCAGGTAGTTCTGCTGTCAAGCGTGCGCTTCGCCATCAACAGTTCCAAGATTACTCCGATGGAGGAGGTCAACGTATACAACACCGCCCAGTGGCTGAAGGCTAACCCCGACCAGAAGGTTACCATCTGCGGCTACGCCGACAAGGACACCGGTACAAGCGAGTACAACATGGCTCTGTCGAAACGCCGCGCCGAGTCGGTTCGCGACCAGCTGGTAAACAAGTACGGTATCGATCCCGACCGTCTCTCCATCGAGGCCGAAGGTTCAAACGTACAGCCTTACGAGAGCAACGACTGGAACCGCATCGTAATCTTCACCGACAAGTAAACAATAGTATCGCATAAACCCGAGGCGGGTGTGCCGGAAGCGACCGGCGCACCCGTCTCGCGCTTGCGGATACGGTACCACACAGTATGTGAAAAATGTGTCTGACGCCGCCGGATACAGGTCCGGCGGCGTCAGATACATCTGTTATATGTTATATCGGTTATTTGTTTACCTTGAAGCACACTTTGCCGTTGACCAGTAAGTCAACAACCTGACGCGCGGCGGCAATGCCGGCGTTGATGTTGGCCTCGGCAGTCTGGGCACCCATCTTTTTGGGGGTGAAGAACACACGCCCTTCGAATTCGGCCATCAGGTCGTCGGCGTTGTCGGGACGGATGTCGGCGACATACTTGAGGTCGGGACGGTCGGCAAGCGCCTTTTTCAGTCCGGCCTCATCGATAACCTCCTTGCGGGCGGTGTTGATCAGCAGGCCCTTCTTGGGCAGCAGTGTGACCAGGTCATAGCCTACGGACCCTTTGGTCTCGGGGGTAGCGGGGATGTGCAGCGATACAACGTCGTTGTCTTTGTACAACTCCTGGATGTCGTGAATCGGCCTCACGCCGGCTTCCTCCATGACTGCGTCGGGGCAGTAGGGGTCAAGGGCGCTTACTTCCATTCCGAACCCCTTGGCTATGCGTGCCACGTTTCGGCCCACCTGGCCAAAGGCGTGTATGCCAAGCCTCTTGCCCTTAAGTTCGGTTCCGGATGTGCCGTTATACATGTTACGCACGGCCATGACAGCCATGCCGAATACCAGTTCGGCGACGGCGTTCGAGTTCTGTCCCGGAGTATTCTCGGCCACGATGCCGCGGGCGGTGCAGGCCGCCAGATCGAGGTTATCGTATCCGGCCCCGGCGCGGACAACGACTTTCAGGTTTTTGGCTGCGTCTATGACCTCGGCGTCAACCTTGTCCGAGCGCACTATCAGGGCGTCGGCATCGGCCACTGCCTCGAGCAACTGGCTGCGGTCGGTATATTTTTCGAGGAGGGCGAAGGAGGTCCCGGCGCCCTCCACTACTTTGCGAATTCCGTCGACTGCGACGGCGGCAAAGGGTTTTTCGGTAGCTACAAGTACTTTCATCGTTTTATGGATTAGGTGCCCGGACGAGTAAATCACTTCGGCTGTCCGGTCCAATTGACAATTACTAAATGCTGATTACCAATTGTTCAGTGCTTGTCCTGGAATTCCTTCATTACCTGAACCAGAGCATCGACGCTCTCCATGGGCAGCGCGTTGTAGAGCGATGCGCGGAAGCCGCCTACGTCGCGGTGTCCCTTGATGCCCACTATGTCGCGTGCGGTGGCGAAGTCGAGGAAGTCCTTCTCGAGTTCGGCGTATTCGGGCTTCATGACGAAGCATACATTCATAATCGAGCGGTCCTCATGGTTAGGTACGGTAGCGACGAACATCTTGCTTGAGTCGATGGCCTCGTAGAGCCGGGCTGCTTTGGCCAGGTCGACTTTTTCGATAGCCTCAACGCCGCCGAGTTCTTTATAGTAGCGCAGTGTCTGCAAAGCCGAGAAGATGGGCAGCACGGGAGGAGTGTTGAACATGGAACCTTTTTTGACGTGTGTGCGGTAGTCGAGCATGGTGGGGAGTACTCGGTCGACATGTCCCAGGGCCTCGTCGCGCACGATGACCAGGGTGACGCCGGCGGGGGCAAGGTTCTTCTGCGCTCCGCCGTAGATGAGGTCATACTTGCTGACGTCGAATTTGCGGCTGAATATATCCGAACTCATGTCAGCTACCAGACGTACGTTGCCGGCGTCGGGATCCTTGCGGATTTCGGTGCCGTAGATGGTATTGTTGGAGGTATAGTGGAAGTAGTCGGCGTCCTGAGGCACTGCGTAGTCACGCGGAATGTAATTGTAGTTCCTGTCCTTTGAGGAGGCAACAACGTCCACGTCGCCGAAAAGCTTGGCTTCCTTGATGGCTTTTGAAGCCCATACGCCGGTGTCGAGATAGGCGGCTTTCTTGCCCAGCAGATTCATCGGGGCCATGGCGAACTGCATCGAAGCGCCGCCGCCGAGCCACAGCACGCTGTATCCGGCGGGGATGTCAAGCAGTTCCTTGACAAGTGCGTCGGCCTCGTCGATGACGGCCTGGAACTGTTTGCTGCGGTGCGAGATTTCAAGAATCGACAGGCCCATATCGGCGAAATTGATGATGGCGTCGGCGGTGTTTTTGATGGTGTACTGGCTGAGGATAGAGGGGCCAGCGTAGAAATTATGCTTCTTCATCGCTCAAAGAAATTAGGTGGTTATGAAGATTTTTGAAAAATGTAGTGGCAATTTGTCAGTTAAGGTGCGCGCCTGACGCGTGTGTGGGCCACGCTGACTTGCACCCTGCAAATTAAACGCTTTTTTTTCGAAAA
>CAZETN010000219.1:0-2810 GCA_964514475.1 uncultured Bacteroides sp. | reverse complement strand
GTGCTGATAGCCATGCATCCCGCCGCTCTCAAACAAAACATCAAGTTCCTCAAACCCGGCGGCGTAATCATCGTCGACATCGACTCGTTTACCGACGCCGACATGAAGAAGGCGCTCTATGTCACCGACAACGCCTTCAAGGAACTGGGTATCACCAGCCAGGTGCTCGAAGTCCCCGTAACATCGATGACCAAAGCCGCTCTGGCCGACTCGGGCATGGACGTAAAGAGCGTCTACAAGTGCCGCAACATCTTCGCCCTTGGCCTCGTATGCTGGCTCTTCGACCGTCCCCTTGCCGCAGCCGAAGCCTTCCTGCGCAACAAATTCGCAAAGAAACCCGCCGTGGCCGACGCAAACATAAAAGTCCTGCAGGCCGGCCACAATTACGGCCACAACATACACGCTTCGGTATCGACGTACCGCATCGAGACCGAAGACCCCAAACCCGGCGTATACACCGACATCAACGGCAACACAGCCACCGCATGGGGCCTGATCATGGCCTCCGAAAAAGCCGGGCTGCCCCTATTCCTGGGTTCATACCCCATAACCCCCGCCACCGACATCCTGCACGAGCTTGCAAAGCGCAAGGACCTCGGTGTCAAGGCAATACAGATGGAGGATGAAATCGCCGGCGTATGCTCGGCCATCGGCGCCTCCTTCGCCGGCAACCTCGCCGTCACCTCCACTTCCGGACCCGGCCTCGCACTCAAGAGCGAGGGAATCGGACTCGCCGTAATAGCCGAGCTGCCTCTGGTGGTAATCGACGTACAGCGCGGTGGCCCCTCCACCGGACTGCCTACCAAAACCGAACAGACCGACCTGATGCAGGCACTCTACGGCCGTAACGGCGAAAGCCCCGTCGTCGTAGTGGCTCCGGCAAGCCCCACCGACTGCTTCCACATGGCATTCGAGGCCTGCCGCATAGCCGTCGAGCACATGACCCCCGTGATTTTGCTCAGCGACGCCTTTATCGGCAACGGTTCATCGGCATGGCGCATACCCGAAGCCGACGAATACCCTGCAATCCAGCCCAAGCGCGTACCCGCCGACATGGCCGCAGCCGACTGGAAGCCCTACATGCGCGACGCCGAAACCCTGGTGCGCTACTGGGCTGTCCCCGGCACCGAAGGTCTGGCACACCGCCTCGGCGGACTTGAGAAGGACGCCATCACCTCGGCCATCTCGACCGACCCCGTCAACCACGAGAAAATGGTGCTAAACCGCCGCAAAAAAGTGGCACGCGTACCCGACGACACCCCCGCGCTCGAAGTAATGGCCAACCCCGACGCAGACACCATCCTCGTCGGCTGGGGCGGAACATACGGACATCTGCTGACCGCGGCCACCGAACTCAACGCCGACGGCACTCCCGTGGCGTTCGCTCAGTTCCGCTACATCAACCCGCTGCCCAAGAACGCCCTCGACATTCTTAGCCGCGACAAAAACATAATCGTGGCCGAACTCAACACCGGCATGTTCGCCGATTACCTCCAGGCCAAACTACCCGGCAAAGACATCCGCCGCATAAACAAAATACAGGGCCAGCCCTTCCTCGTCAGCGAAGTTGTGGACGGCGTCAGAAACATCATCAACAAATAAAGACAAATCGCTATGGATCAGAACAACAATAACGCCGCACAGGCCCAGCAGTTTGCCCCCGGCGATTTCAAGAACTCATCGCCCGTACGCTGGTGCCCCGGCTGCGGCGACCACGCCATCCTCAACACCTTGCACAAGGCTATGGCCGCTCTGGGCGTGCCCCCGCACAAGACGGCGGTAATCTCGGGTATCGGCTGCTCGTCGCGCCTGCCCTATTACATGGCCACATACGGCTTCCACACAATCCACGGCCGTGCCGCCGCTATCAGCACCGGCTTCAAGGTAGCCAACCCCGACATGACAGTATGGCAGATTTCGGGTGACGGCGACGGCCTGGCCATCGGCGGCAACCACTTCATACACGCCTGCCGCCGCAACATCGACATCAACATCCTGCTGTTCAACAACAAAATCTATGGCCTGACCAAAGGCCAGTACTCGCCCACCAGCGCCCGCGGCTTCGTCAGCAAATCGTCGCCCTACGGCACCACCGAAGACCCCTTTATCCCGGCCGAACTCGTGTTCGGAGCCCGAGGCAACTTCTTCGGCCGTTCCATCGACGTCGAGCTTGCCACCTCTGTCGAGGTCATGACAGCAGCCGCCCGACACAAAGGCACCTCGGTGGTCGAGATACTGCAGAACTGCGTAATCTTCAACAACGGCATCCATAACCCCATAACCGACCGCAGCGTCCGCGCCGACAAGACCATTCACCTGCGTCACGGCGAAAAGATGCTCTTCGGCAAGGACAACGAGAAAGGCCTGGTACAGGACGGTTTTCTGCTAAAGGCAGTCACCGTCGGCCAGGACGGCTACACCATTGACGACGTGCTGGTACACGACGCTCATACCCCCAGCAACTTCCTGCACCAGCAGCTGGCCATGATGGACGGCGAAAGCCTGCCCCTTGCCATCGGTGTAATCCGCGATGTGGCATCTCCCACCTACGAGACAGGCGTCAGCGAACAGGTGGCAGCCGTAAAAGCCCGCAAAGGCTTCACATGCCTGCGCGACATGATTCTCGCAGGCGAGACCTGGGAGGTCAAATAATCCTTCAGCAGGACATCACCACATCAGGGGGGCGTGCCGTGCCCCCACACAGAACACCGCCTTACAGCCGGGCGGGCGCGTCGCCTGCGACGCACCCGCCCGCTTTCGCAGATTCTACCTGCAAGTGCAAAATTAGGCAATAAATTTGAAGAACTCAG
>CAZETN010000218.1:0-2810 GCA_964514475.1 uncultured Bacteroides sp. | reverse complement strand
CCCCTGAGGAGGAGTGAGGAAAGGGCCGTTGCACTTCTTATTGGAATCTTTCTTCCGATAAATAATTGGATTTCAACCGCATTTTCTTTTTTATTTATTAACTTTTTGTAAATTTGCGCGTGAAAAACTTCCGGCGTTCTGTTGACCGGATTTATGCTCTGACAATAGCCCTTATTCAGTACCTCTCCACTTTTATAAGCTCATTTGATTGTCGACAGTCTGTCGCCCGTTCTGCCGGGCGGTAGTGTCTGCTAACCCACACTCTGTTTGACCACGAAAACCAACCCATTTATAAACCAATTAAAAATCAAAGCATGAAAAAGATTTTTACACGTCTTGCTTGCGCGGCCGTGATGCTTGCCGGTGCCCTCAGCGCCGACGCCACGCTGTATCTCTGCGGCGCCAATGTCAACGGCAAAGCCAATCAGTGGACACCCGCTTCGCCTGTCACCGTCGAGGCAGTCGACGGCTTCTACACTTTCACTGCCAAGGGCGAGTTCAAAATGTCGACAGCCAAAGGCGACTGGAACACCTTCAACGCTTCGGCAAAGGGTGTTGAAGCCGGCGACTGGAAAATCAGCGGCAACACTGCCACCGCAAGCCTCAAGGCATGGGGCAACAACAGCCAGTCACCCAATGCCTGGACAAGTTCGGAGGTGACCTACAAGGTCAACGAGGCCCTGACATCCATCACCGCTTCGGTAGGCGATGTCGAGAAAACCGAATTCTACGTTACCGGTACCGCTTTCGGCGGCTGGGGCGTATGGACCGATGAGTACAAAATGACCGAAACATCGGAGAATGTATATACCTACGTTGCCGAAAATGGAATTACCGGCGACTGGAAAATATCGGGCAAGGACTACTCGCCCAACTTCGGCCCCAGCAACGGCCAGCCTCAGCTTGGGGTCCCCTACACCACCGCTTCTAATCCCGCCGGAAATCTTTCCACGGTTTTCACCGGTAAATGCAAAGTCACCTTCACTTACAATCCCGACACCAACTCAGGCATTCTGCTGATCGAGGGCGAATCCGCCCCCATCGATTATACCACCTGGTATCTGAACGTTGTCGGTGACTTCAACGGCTGGGAGGATAACGGAGTGGCATTCAATGCCGACGGCGTCGCCAAACTCGAAAATCTGGCTATCGGCAACAGCCAGTTCAAAATCAAAATCTGGAACGGAGCCGAAATGTGGCGCAGCAACGGACAGGAACTTAACTGCGACGTGTGGATTACCATCGACGGCAACTCCGACCAGAACATGACCATAGCCAACGCCGGCGAAGGTGACGAATTCGATATCGAATACAATGCAGCCACCAACGAGGCATACGTGACACTGAAATCATCGTCGCTCACCGCTCCCGAAAAAGTATATCTGATGGGCAATGTCAACGGCATTAACTGGACTCCCGGCCAGCAGGTGGAAATGGTGAAGGACGAGAACGCCAACGTATGGCGTGTCAAAGCTGAAATCGACGATGCCGGCGAAGGCGACGGTTACTTCACATTTGTAACCACCGACGCCGCAGACTGGGACGGTGCCGAAGGCGTCCCCGGTATCAACGGCAGCGACCGTTTCGGCGCTCCTGAAGCCGACTTCCCCGCCAGCACCGAGCAAGATAACGAAGTAGCCGCTTACCGCGCAGGTGTAAGCGCTTCAAGCGCATGCTCGTGGAAAATTCCCGCAGGCACTTACAACTTCGCTTTCGACTTCGACAACATGGCCATGACCGCCGCCAAAGCCGATGCCCCCCAGCCCACCACCATCGAGGGCACATTCAATTTCAACGACCCCGTTTCACTCAATCCCTCGTACCCCGCATATGCAGAGTCGCTTCCCGAGCCTTGGAAAGCCGACCAGACCAATTTCATGATCGAACTGCAGGACGCTGACAAGACTCCCGTTGTCCTCACCTCAAACGGTGTCACCCTCACCCAGGTGAAAGGAGCCAGCACTGTCAACAGCTTCCGCATCTACCGCCAGGCAAGCGGCGTACAGGAACTCCGCTGGTTCAAGAACTCAAGCCTGAAGATTTCCGCCCCCGCCAACTATTACATTACCAAGGTCGAGTTCTATTCGCCCCGCACAGCCGTACAGAGCAAACTCAACGCTGTAACCGTAGGCTCGGCCACCGCCGATGAAAAACTCGTTGCAATCGCCGAGCTTCCCGAAGGTATGCAGGCCGGCTTTGAATATACAAACAGCGATATCAAGGTACTCTCGCAGTCGTTCTTCGTAAATACTACCACCTCGGCCCAGCTGATCAAAGTATCTACCGCCCAGATAGTCGACGCTGTAGAAGGCATAGTAGCCGATGATGACGCTAACGCTCCCGTATATTACTACAATCTGCAGGGCGTGCGCGTAACCAATCCCGAAAACGGCATCTATATCCGCGTTCAGGGCAAAAACGCCACCAAAGTACTCGTCCGCTGATAATCGGACAGACATAATCTGACACAATCCACGGAGATGTGGAGCATTCTGCGCGTCCACATCTCCGTTTTTTACGGACTCCGCAATATATTATCCGTCATAATGTGTAACTTTGCCGAACCAAGACTGACATTACTCTGAACCAAAACCATATTATGAAATACGATGACAGGAGCCTCAAGCAGATTGCACGCGGAATATTCATGTACGAAGTACTGGGCGCGAAACGCAGCGACCTCAATGAAATTCTGGCCGATTTCGCCAATATCCTGACTGTGATTGATGCAGACAAGGACGGAGGTCTGCGAACAGACGGATACTACCATATGGCGCGGTCGCTGTTCGACGAGGCCGCGCGTGCCACGG
>CAZETN010000217.1:0-2817 GCA_964514475.1 uncultured Bacteroides sp. | reverse complement strand
AGAAAATCCTCGGTTACTCGTTCATCGCCGGCCAGGGTCCCACTTATGCCGCATTCATCATCAAGCTCAAACCCTGGGACGAACGCGACGCCAGCCAAAGCTCCACAGCCGTAATCCGTCAGATTATGGCACTGCAGAACCTGGCCAAGGACGGACGTGTGGTATCGTTCGCCCCGCCTATGATTACCGGTTACTCGGCCACCAACGGCTTCGAAATCAAGATGCAGGACAAGACCGGCGGCGACATCAACAAGTTCTTCGGCGTGGTACAGGGCTTCCTGGCCCAGCTCAACGCCGCCCCTGAAATCCAGATGGCCTACACCACCTTCAACCCCACTTTCCCCCAGTATATGGTGGACATCGACGCCGCAAAGTGCAAACAGGCCGGCATTTCGCCCTCCACCATCCTCAGCACACTACAGGGTTACATCGGCGGCATGTATGTGTCGAACTTCAACCGCTTCGGCAAAATCTACCGTGTCATGATGCAGGCTTCGCCCGAGGACCGCGTAAGCACCGAAAGCCTCAACGCCATCAAGGTGCGCAACGGCTCGCAGATGGCGCCCATCTCGAACTTCGTCAGCCTCAGACGCGTATATGGCCCTGACCTGATGAACCGCGTCAACATGTTCACCTCGATTGCCGTCACCGGCCAGCCCGCACCCGGCTACTCGTCGGGCGACGCACTGGCCGCAATCAACCGCATCGCCGCCGAGACGCTGCCTCAGGGCTACGGTTACGAATACGCAGGTATGACCCGCGAGGAAGCCGGCTGGTCGTCACGCGCCACCGCCATCATATTCGGCCTTTGCCTGCTGTTCGTATATCTCCTGCTGTCGGCACAGTACGAAAGCTACGTACTGCCCTGGGCAGTTATCCTGTCGATACCCTTCGGCCTTATGGGCGCATTCGTATTCGCACGCATCGAAGGCCTGGCCAACTCGGTTTACCTGCAGATCGCGCTCATCATGCTTATCGGCCTGCTGGCAAAGAACGCCATCCTTATCGTTGAGTTCGCCCTTGAACGCCGTCGCACCGGCATGTCCATCGTCAACTCGGCCATCGCCGGAGCCACGGCCCGTCTGCGTCCTATCCTGATGACCTCGATGGCTCTGATTATCGGCCTGCTGCCCATGATGTTCGCCCACGGCGTAGGCGCCAACGGCAACCGCGCCCTCGGCGCCGGATCAATCGGCGGCATGCTCATCGGCATGATACTTCAGGTACTGATTGTGCCTGTGCTCTACGTCGTATTCCAGGCCATAAACGAAAAAATCACGCCCATCAAGTTCACCAGCGAGGAAGCCGGAGGCACCATCGAAAACGAAATGGAGCAGTACAACCCCATCCCCGACGACGACAAAGCCTCGGCCGCACCCACACAGGCCTAAAAAACAGTAAAATTCCGACAATGAAAATTACCGACATAACCCGAAACCTCGCCGCCGGCGCAATGCTGATTGCGCTGGCAGCCGGGGTGTCGTCGTGCCACATCTACAAAAAGTACGAGACCCCGGCTAACACGGCCATCACACGAGCCTACACCGAGGCCCGCGATTCGCTGTCGCAGAACCCCGACAGCTCACAGCTCGGCAACCTGCTGTGGGAGGACGTTTTCACCGACCCTGTCCTGGCCGACCTGATACAACGCGCGCTGGCAAACAACACCGACCTGGCAAACGCACGCCTCAACGTCGACCTGGCACGCACACAGCTCAAGGGCGCGCGCCTCGCCTATCTGCCCTCACTGGCACTGGCGCCGACAGGCGGCAAAGCCTGGATGGCAGGCCAGTCGGCAGGCTGGACCTACAACATCCCGGCCCAGCTGTCATGGGAAATCGACATCTTCGGCAAACTGCTCAACAGCAAACGCGGCGCTCAGGTTGCCGTAGAACGCTCCGAAGCATACGCCCAGGCAGCCCGCTCGCAGATAATCTGCGCCGTGGCCACCGCATACTACTCCATTTCAGCCGTCGAGGCCCAGCTGGCCCTGTCGCGCAACACCGCCCGTCTGTGGGCACAGTCCATACAGACCATGCGCGACCTCAAGGAGGCCGGACGCCTCACCGAGGCCGCCGTTGTACAGAGCGACGCCAACTACCAGAGCGTGCTGGCAAACATCCCGGCGCTCGAAAACTCGCGCGCTCAGCTCGACAACACCATGTCGCTGCTGCTCAGCGTCATGCCCCAGCACTTTGACATCAGCCCCGACGCCATCCTCAGCGTGCCTGAGGCCGTCAGCGCCGGCGTGCCCCTGAGCTGGCTGGCCATGCGCCCCGACGTCTATGCCGCCGAACGTGGCCTGGCTGCCGCATACTACAGCACCAACAGCGCGCGTGCCGCATTCTATCCGGCACTTACCCTGTCATTCAGCGGCGGCTTCACCAACCAAGTCGGCACACTTGTCAAGAACCCCGGCGAATGGTTCTACAACATCGCCGGCTCACTGGTGGCACCCCTGTTCTCGCGCGGACAGAACATCGCCAACCTCGAGGCCGCCAAAATAAACCAGCGCATCGCCATGAACACCTTCGAGCGCACGGTGCTCAACGCCGCCGGCGAGGTATCGAACGCAATGACGGCCTACACAAAGAGCACCGAACGCATCAAATTCCTGGACACTCAGGTCGATGACCTGCAGAAGTCGGTAGAATACACCAACGACCTGCTCATCTACTCAAACGGCACCTACCTCGAAGTGCTCACCGCACAGCAGAGTCTGCTTGCCGCCCAGATGAACCGCATCAGCTGCGACCTCGACCGCGCCCAGGCAGTCATCAGCCTCTATCAGGCTGTCGGCGGAGGACGCTGAGTCCC
>CAZETN010000216.1:0-2876 GCA_964514475.1 uncultured Bacteroides sp. | reverse complement strand
ACAGCAGCAGTATGACGAGGCCGAGGCACGAAAACTTGAGGGAAAACTGCGCAAGAACAAGTTCGACTTCGAGGACTTCATCAAGCAGATTAACCAGATAAAGAAGATGGGTAATCTGAAAGACCTTGCATCGATGATTCCCGGCGTCGGAAAAGCGATCAAGGACATCGACATCGACGACAATGCCTTCAAGAGTATCGAGGCAATCATAGGCTCGATGACTCCATATGAGCGCCGCAATCCGGATATCATAAACGCCAGCCGCCGTAAACGTATAGCGGCCGGTTCGGGCACGACACTGCCCGAGGTGAACCGTCTGCTCAAACAGTTCGCCGATATGCGCAAGATGATGCACGTCGCTTCCAATCCCGCCAAACTTAAGGAGCTTCAGCGCAAGATGGCCGGCATGAAGATGCCTCCCGGCATGCCCCGCCGTTAAACCACGATACACCCCAACCGCTAATTTGATATTTACATGCAACTGATTGACGGAAAGGCAGTAGCTGCCAAGATTAAGAAAGAAATCGCCGCCGAGGTGGCCGGAATGACGGCCGAAGGCAAACGCCGGCCTCACCTCGCCGCCATACTCGTCGGTCACGACGGGGGCTCCGAAACGTATGTGGCTTCGAAGGTAAAGGCATGCGCCGACTGCGGATTTGAGTCGACACTGATACGTTTCGAGGATACGGTCAGCGAGGACGAACTGCTGGATGCAGTACGTCGTCTCAATGACGACCCCGATATCGATGGCTTCATCGTGCAGCTGCCCCTGCCGCGCCATATCGACGAGCAGAAGGTCATCGAGACCGTGCGCCCGGACAAGGATGTCGACGGTTTCCATCCGGTCAACGTCGGCCGTATGTCAATCGGTCTGCCCTGTTTCCTGCCGGCTACTCCCGCCGGAATAGTGGAGTTGCTGCGCCGGTACAACATCGACACCCGCGGCAAACACTGTGTAGTAATCGGCAGAAGCAACATTGTCGGCAAGCCGATGGCTCAGCTCATGCTGCAGAAAGCGGCACCCGGAAACTGCACCGTCACCGTCGTACACTCGGCTACGCAGGACCTGCCGTCCTATACCCGACAGGCCGATATCATTGTGGCGGCCTTGGGAAAACCACACTTCCTCACCGCCGATATGGTCAAGGACGGAGCCGTTATCGTCGATGTGGGTACTACCCGCGTTCCTGATGCGAGCCGTAAGAGCGGATTTCGTCTTTGCGGTGATGTCGATTTCGAAAACGTGGCACCCAAGTGCTCATGGATTTCCCCCGTTCCCGGCGGTGTCGGGCCAATGACCATTGTCTCGCTGATGATGAACACTCTGCGTGCCGCACGTCTGCGCGAGTCGAAGTAATTGTAATTATCGTTTATCGCTGATTATCCGACGCTGATGACGTTGCTGTTCGCATTGCTATCGCTGCTGTTCCCGCCTGCCGAGGCGACGATAGTCTTCGCGGGCGATGCCATGCAGCATCAGTCTCAGCTTGACAACGCACGCCGTGGCGCCAATGTATACGATTACTCGGATACTTTTGCGGAGGTGGCTCCGTGGATTTCGGCGGCCGATTATGCTGTCGTCAATCTGGAAACCACTCTCGGCGACCATGACTACAGAGGCTATCCCATGTTCTGCAGCCCGGATGCCTGGGCCGTAGCTCTCAGGGATGCCGGTTTCGATCTTTTCCTTACGGCCAACAACCATACACTTGACCGACGCGACGCCGGCCTGCGCCGTACCGTGCATGTGCTTGACAGTCTTGGCGTTGACCATATAGGAACGTACGCTGACTCCGAAAGCCGGCGCAAGTCGTTGCCGCTGGTCAGGGACATCAACGGGTTCAGAGTCGGTTTTCTGAATTACACGTACGGTACCAACGGAATAGGCATCCGCGGTGATGTGGTTGTCGATTATATCGACCGCGACGCCGTCAAGGCCGATATCGCCTCTGCCCGCGCTGCCGGTGCTGAGCTGATTGTGGTGCTTCCGCACTGGGGCGTCGAGTATGAGCTTACCGAGCGGCAGTCACAGCATGATCTTGCACGTTTTATGCTCGAAAACGGGGCTGATGCCGTCATAGGCGGACATCCGCATGTGATACAGCCCATGCATGTTACGGACAAGGGGGTGATTGTGTACTCGATGGGAAATTTTGTGTCGGGCATGCGCACTACCGATACCCGCGGCGGAGCTATGGTAAGAATGAAGGTCTGTCGCGACGATACGGGCAGGGCGGTTATTGACCGTGTTGAATACAGGTTGGTCTTCACTGTGCCGGGGCAGGCGGGACGTCGGGCCGACCGTCTGATTTTTGTCGATGACGAAGCCGATTTTTCGGAGGCAGGACCGCGTGCCGGTCAGTGCCGTGCATTTACGGCCAATGCACTCAAAATCTTTGACCGCCATAACACCGATGTCATGCGTTGGCGAAAGTGACTCCTTTTCAACTTTTGTATTGCGAAATTGTTGTAAGGGCATAGGAAAACACCAAAATTCAGTACTATGACTTACGAAGAAGCAACCAAATCAGCCCCTGTGGTTTTTGTAGAGTTTTATGCCACCTGGTGCGGCCATTGCCAGCGCATGGAGCCGGTAGTGGATGATATCATGGCCATGCTGCAGGGTAAAGTGCAGTTCTATCAGCTTGACATCGATAAAAATCAGGATGCGGCCGATGACCAACGGGTCGAAAGCACGCCTACCTTCATCATTTATAAAGACGGTGCCGAAGTCTGGCGCTGGGCGGGCGAAATCGACGGCGACACCTTGCTCGCCAAAATCCAGCATTACCTGTAATGGCTTCCGCTACGATTTTTACCGATTACCTGCGGACACTCGGCGTACGTCATACAAGACGTTACAGCGACAGCCGGTT
>CAZETN010000215.1:289-2886 GCA_964514475.1 uncultured Bacteroides sp. | reverse complement strand
TGGAGCATGCCACCTTGGTTATGGCGTGGGCCTCGGCATGGAGCACATACGGTCTTGTAAGTCCCGTATCACTATCCTCGCAGACATGCTCGAAGCCAGCCGGAGTTCCGTTGTAACCGTCCGAAATTATCATTTTGTCCTTCACTATTATCGCGCCCACCTGGCGTCGCCGGCAGTAAGAGTTCTCGGCCCATATGCGGGCCATGCGCAGATATCGTCGGTCAAGGGTCTCACGTTTTGTCGAGGCCGCAATCCCGGCTTCGGCCTTTGCTAATTTCTCCGGTGTGCCGACGTCGTACCACTCGAAAGACCCTGCACGGGGAGTAAACGCCCTGATGTCGAGTTCGCTCGCCATAGTGGCGTAAAAAGGGATGATGGAGAAACTCTCCGTTCCGATTTTATCGCTGTAGTTCTGCAGGCTTTCGAATATATGTGGCGACAGGACATGTATGCCGTCAAATGACAATTCCTCCATCATCGGACCGGGGACGAAGCCGGGGGGCAATGTCTCTCGAGTGACGATGTTGGCCCACCCTGTCAGACGTCGGCTGGCGCTGTCGAAATACAGATGCCGTGAACTCGGGCGAGGCGTGCACATTAGAGTGGCGTCTGCGCCCAAGCGTCGGTGAGCCTTCATCATGGCCTCGAGCGATACGTCGGTGACAATATCCGCATTATGCACAAAGAAGGGCTCGCTGTCGGCCGTGTCAAGCCATTGGCGCGCCTTAAGCAAGCCGCCTCCCGTATCGAGAAGACGGTCGCTCTCGTCGCTGATATGAATGGTTATTCCGAAATTGTCGTGTGCCGAAAGAAAATCGATGACCTGAGGGGCAAAGTGATGTACGTTGATTACGGCCTCGTCTACACCTGCTGCTGTCAGACGTCGTATCACACGTTCGAGCATGGCGACGCCGCCGACCTCGGCGAGAGCCTTCGGATGGCTGTCAGTAAAGGGTTTGAGGCGGGTGCCTTTGCCTGCGGCAAAAATGAGCGCTTTCATAATTTAGGCTCGAAAACCTGTTCTATATTTTGCTCGCGATGCACGAGCTCTACCTTTACATTGAATTTACGGTTCAGTCTTTCGGCGAGTTTCTGTGCCGCGTAAACCGAGCGATGCCTGCCGCCTGTGCAGCCGAAGCACACCATCAGGTTGGTGAAGCTGCGTTCGATATAACGTTTTACCGAGGCGTCCACAAGTTCGTAGCAATTATTGAGGAATGTAAGAATTTCGCCGTCTTCCTCCAGAAAGTCAATAACAGGCTTGTCAAGTCCGGTAAATGGCTTGTACCGTTCGTACTTGCCCGGATTGTTGACGGCCCGGCAGTCAAAAACGAAGCCGCCTCCGTTGCCGGTGGTATCGTCCGGAATTCCTTTCTTGTATGCGAAACTCATCACGCGAACTGTCAGTTGGCGTTTCTGCATCTGGTCGCTGAATTGCTTGAGATTGACGAGCCGCTGCAGCGTCTCGGTCAGATAAGGATAGTCAAGGAACGGTGTCTTGAGCAGTTTGCGCAAGTTTTCGAGAGCGAAGGGCACGGACTGCATGAAATGCGGCTTTTTTTCGAAATATCCGCGAAATCCGTATGCGCCCAGTACCTGAAGCGTACGGAAAAGTACGAAGTGGCGAAGCTGTTCGTGAAAATCTTCGACGTCGACCGGTTTGTATTTGCGCAGGGCGTCGATGTAGTGGCCTATCAGTTCCTCGCGCAGCGATTGAGGAAATCCGGCCTTGGCCTGCCACAGAAACGAGGCTACGTCGTAATAGAACGGGCCGCGTCGTCCACCCTGAAAGTCAATAAGCCAGGGCTCGTCATCGACCAGCATTACATTGCGGCTCTGAAAGTCGCGGTACATGAAGGTATTCGACTGGCTGCGCATCAGAACGAGCGCCATAGCCTGGAAATCGTCCTCGAGCCGGTCTTCATCAAAATCGAGGCCCGTCGCTTTAAGAAAACAGTACTTGAAGTAATTCAGGTCCCACATTATCGATCGCTCGTCAAATTGAGCGGACGGGTAACATTTGTGAAAGTCCAGCCCTGCAGCTCCACGGAACTGTACGTCTGGCAACAGGCGGATTGTCTTTATCAGCAGTTCGCGCTCCCGCGGCGAGAATGACCTTGTGAGACGTCCTTTTTCGATAGCCTGATACAGGATGGAGTCGCCCAGGTCGGTCTGGAGATACGACATGTGGTCGTCGGCGACAAACACTACTTCGGGCACAGGTAGCCCCTTTTCAATAAAATGCTTGTCGAGATACAGAAACGCCTCATTTTCGGGGCGACAGGTTCCCAGCACTCCAATCAGAGAGGCTTCGCCGTCCTTTCCGGTGAGCCTGAAGTACCGGCGGTTCGATCCGGACGATGGCAGTTCGGTTACTTCGGCAGGGTCTGTGCCGCGGTACTGCCGGTACAGACCGGACAATATATTGACTGCGTTATTGGCCATGTTGTTTTGTGTTCAGTTTGACATTTCGCTCATGAAACGTATGCGCATCAGACGTATTTCGTCTTCGGTGTATTCGCCGTCGAGGGCGTCATAAGCCGTACGCAGGTCGTCTGTCTCGCTGGAGCGGAAGTAGTCATAAATTTCATCCTGCG
>CAZETN010000215.1:0-279 GCA_964514475.1 uncultured Bacteroides sp. | reverse complement strand
TCGTCGAGTTCGGTGTCAATGTAATATTTAATGTTTATTTTGGTGCCTGAATAGACTATGCTGTCGATTTCGTCAAGAAGCTTTTCAAACTCCATACCTTTCGACGAGGCAAGTTCGTCAAGTGCTATTTTACGGTCAATAGCCTGAATGATGCTTATCTTCAGCGAATTTATGGGCAACGTGCGCACCTTGATGTCATCGGGACGCTCAATTTCGTTGTCGCATACATATGAGCTGATCACATCCTGGAATTCCTGGCCGTACCGTTTCGCCTTCCCG
>CAZETN010000214.1:0-2887 GCA_964514475.1 uncultured Bacteroides sp. | reverse complement strand
CTGTATGTTTGTATCCGCCGTTCCACTGGTCGGAGTACATGTTTATGTTGGAAACGGTCGCGCCGTTACGCACGCTGCCGTTATAGGTGTAGCCTATCAGCAGGTCTGAGAAAGGAGGCTGTGGCGACACGCACCAGAAGTTGGCGTTTGTACCCGCCAGCACCTGATGTCCGGGCTGCGACAGACGTTTCGAGGCGTTCGAAAGCAGTTCGGTGCCGTACAGGCGGTCGTTGGCCTGCGTGGTCTCCATCATGTTGTATGGATTAGTGATGTCGACGCGCAGCATGTTGACATTCAGAGGGTATTCGGGGAGGCGAAGTCTGGTATATCGCACTCCCGGCCCAAGGTCACGGTCAATCAAGGTGGTAACTGTGCAGGTCTTGCCGTTGGTGACAAGGGTTTGTGTCTCTGCCGCCGCTGTTGCGGCAAATGCAAGGGCGGCAAGACCGGTGAGTAGAAGTTTTTTCATATGGAGGTATTAAGGTTGTTTAGTGTGATGGGTTGGTCTAAAACCGGAGGAGGTAGGGATGGTATGCTAAGCACATAGTTTCTGCAAAGTTAAAACTAATTTGTGGAGCGCGAATATAAAATCTGTTAAAAAAGCGGCCAAAAGTAAAAAATCCGGCCGAATGGCATAAAATATGTACCCGAATATTAAAATTTGTTTATCGCGGGCTTTTTGTGTGGTTATTCGTTGCCCATTCTCAAAAATTACGTTACCTTTGTGCATATATATTGCTTATAACCTTTGCTAATACCGCAAGCTGTAGCACTGTAGCGGGTGTGTCGCCGCGGATGTCTCCGGCGGCCCGGACGCAGGCTTGAAGCGTTTTGCATCACTGCATTTCTGAGACAACTGCTTTCTTTCGTTAAATAGACATGAAGAATATAACCACATTAACAACCGCATTTTTTCTTTCTTGCTCCGTGTCTGCCGTCGCCGCAGGTCCCATCGAGGCCGCAAAAGGAGTCGACAGCCGTCTGGTGCCTGTCTTCACGCAGTTTCTGCCCGGAAACACCGGACTGGGCAAGGTCGCCATCGATGCAGTGAAAATCGACAATAAGGCGCGCGTAATAACCGTGAACTGCAATACTAACGCCGCTTACATACCCCTGACGCAGAAACAGCTTGCCGAGCTCAAGGACGGAATCCGCAATGCTCTCGGGTCGGGATACGCGAAATACAAGGTGACTATAAACGCCGTAACAGTCGAGAAGGGTAAAGTGACGGCACGTAAGAATTTCGACGACCTGTATCTGTTCGCCCCCAAAAAAACATACTCGCCTACCGAAAAGGATCGCTTTGTCACTGACCTGGGGGCGCAGCCCGCCCCTGCTGGCCTTGACGGCGCCAATATAGCGCTGTGGCAGAGCCACGGATGGTATTTCGAGCCAAAGCTCAACCGGTGGGAGTGGCAGCGTGCACGCATATTCCAGACTGTGGAGGACCTTTATCCCCAGTCGTATGTGATGCCATATCTGATGCCGATGCTGCGCAATGCCGGCGCGTATGTGATGAGCCCGCGCGAACGTGACGTCAATGTCAACGAGGTGATAGTGGACAATGACGGTAACCTGGCCGAAGGCCGTTACAGCGAGAGCGGTAAATGGCAGAAAGCCGATGCTCCCGGCTTCGGCTACACCGAAAAGATACTCAAGGATACATATAATCCGTTCAAATCCGGTACCGCCCGTGTGGCCAAGGCTTCGACACACCTCGATCAGGCACCTGTGGCAAGCTGGAATGCCGAAATTCCGCAGGACGGCGAATATGCCGTTTATGTTTCGTATCAGAGTCTGCCTAACAGTGCTCCCGACGCCCTTTACCGTGTAAACTCGAAGGAGGGAACCCGCGAGTTCCGTATAAACCAGACCATGGGCGGAGGTACCTGGATTTACCTCGGACACTTCAGCTTCGACAAGGGTGCGCAGAGCCGCCCGGTAGTGGAACTGGTGGGTCAGTCGCACAAGTCCGGCAAGGTAGTCAGTGCCGATGCCGTCAAAATCGGCGGCGGCATGGGCAACGTGGCACGTGCGGTAAAGAACGGCGATCCCGATATCGACTACGAATATATCACCAGTAAATATCCCCGCTTTACCGAGGGTGCCCGCTACTTCCTGCAGTGGGCAGGTGCTCCCGACAGCGTCTATACTCCCAGCGGCAATGTCAACGACTACACTGACGACTACCGCAGCCGCGGTCTTTGGGTCAACTGGCTTGCCGGCAGCTCGTCGGCTCTGCCCGACGCCGAAGGTCTCCGCATTCCTGTGGACCTTTCGTTTGCTTTTCATACCGATGCGGGCACTACGATGAACGACTCCATCATCGGCACCTTGGGCATCTACTGTACTGCTCAGCCCGGCGGCAAGGACGGATATTTCGCCAACGGAACATCGCGACTGGCAAGCCGCGACTTCACCGATCTGGTTATGACCAATATCGTGAATGACGTCCGGGCCAAATACGAGCCTAACTGGACACGCCGCGGCATGTGGGACCAGTCGTATTACGAGGCCCGCGTCCCCGAGGTACCCGGTATGCTGCTCGAGTTTCTCAGCCATCAGAATTTCGCCGACATGAAGTATGGCCTTGACCCGGCTTTCCGTTTCGACGTCTCGCGCGCGATATATAAAGGTATGCTCAAATTTATCGCCCATCGCGACGGACGCGACTATACGGTAACTCCGCTGGCACCGTGCAACTTCGCCATAACCGGTACGGACGGCAAGTATGTGCTGTCGTGGCAGATGACGCCTGACAGCCGTGAGCAGACGGCGGGTCCGGCATATTACATTGTCGAGGAACGCACGGGTGACGGCGGTTTCCGCCAGATAGCGCGTGTCGAAGCGACCGAATACGCCGTAAACGTCAGTGACAGCGACATAC
>CAZETN010000213.1:0-2893 GCA_964514475.1 uncultured Bacteroides sp. | reverse complement strand
CCCCTGAGGAGGAGTGAGGAAAGGGCCGTTGCACTTCTTATTGGAATCTTTCTTCAAAACTTTTTTTCAAAAAAATCATCAAAATCTTGCACGGTAAAAAAAAACTGCTTACCTTTGCATCGCTTTTGAGAAATAAAGCCACTTTTGATACCTTTTCTCGGGGTGTAGCTCAGTTGGTTAGAGTACGCGTCTGGGGGGCGTGAGGTCGCTAGTTCGAGTCTAGTCACCCCGACTAAAACAAAAGTGAACAGCAAGGCTGTACTTCGGTACAGCCTTTTTTGTTTCCGGCCGCGCCCCGGTTCCGCCCGCCCACACACCCCGCAAGCACCTTACACATTGCAAAGCGTCCCGGATTGCGGAATGCGGATTTGCAGCATCACGGTTTGCATTTTGTTTTTATTTTGTTATATTTGCGGTAACAGACGTTTTTCGGAAGGCGGCGGAGGCCGCCGGCGCCGGAATGCCGACAAACAGTTTTTAAGCCATCAAGTGGCTTTGCCGTAAAATTTTTTCCGTTCAGCGCATTTATCCGACAATCAGATACCGTTTTCATGACCGGAACTACAATCCGTAACCGACACGACAGTCATCAGCCTGAATGCACATACGGTCTCTTCCGGACCGGTACGGCTCAAAAAAGATTACCGGACACAAAAAAAATCGCGATAACCAACATAAACAAGATATCATCATGAACAGCATTGCCGAAACCATCATCGAAGCCGGAAAGGCAACTCCCGCCGACATGGACTGGAGTTCACTCACTTTCGGATATTATCCTACCGATTACAACGTGCGGTGCGAATACAGGGACGGACGCTGGGGCGACATCACAGTGTCGTCGTCGCCCGAAATTCCCATACACATAGCCGCCACTTGCCTGCACTACGGCCAGGAGTCGTTCGAGGGCCTCAAAGCCTTCCGCGGCAAAGACGGCAAAATCCGCGTCTTCCGCATGGAAAAGAACGCCGAGCGTTTCGCCGACTCGGCCCGCGGCATCAAGATGGCACCGATGCCCGTAGAAAAGTTCTGCGAGATGGTGCGCCTCGTCGTGCGGCTCAACCAGCGCTTCGTGCCCCCCTACGGCTCCGGCGCGAGCCTGTACATACGTCCGCTCGAAATCGGCACCACAGCCGCCGTCGGCGTGAAGCCGGCCACCGAATATACCGTGGTGATGTTCGTCACCCCGGTAGGCCCGTACTTCAAGACAGGCTTCAAACCCTCCAAAATCTGTCTTTGCAGACAGTACGACCGCGTGGCTCCCAAGGGTACCGGCCGATACAAAATCGGCGGCAACTACGCAGCCTCGCTCGCCGCAGGCGAACTCGCCCACGAAAAAGGCTACAGCGCCATGCTATATCTCGACCCCAAGGACAAACTCTACCTTGACGAGTGCGGCCCCGCCAACTTCTTCGGCATCCTTGACGGCAAATACATTACTCCGAAGTCAGACTCCATCCTGCCCTCCATCACCAACCTCAGCCTGCGGCAGCTCGCCCGCGACATGGGACTTGAGGTGGAAGAGCGCCACATTCTTGTCGAGGAGCTGAAGCGCATGAGCGAGGCCGGAGCCTGCGGAACAGCCGCCGTCATCTCGCCGGTAAGCGAAATCGACGACCTGGACTCAGGCGAAAAATACGTAATAAGCACCGACGGCGAGCCCGGCCCCGTGTCGACAGCCCTGTACAACACCCTGCGTGGCATACAGTACGGCGAGGTCAAGGACATCCACGGCTGGACCGAAGTCATCGACTGACCCTCCCACCCCCATCATCCCGACACATGTCACAACAGACCGACTGGCAGGCCGAAATCGACCGCCACTACGGTTGCGGCGACCCCGGCGACCCCCGCACGCCGCTGCGCGGGCTGCTGCTGAGCCACTCGCGCTCGGTGGCCGAACTGGCCCTGGAGCTGGCGCACCGCAACCGACTGCCGCTTGACGACGGCGACATCACAGCCGCCGCCATGCTGCACGACATCGGCATCATCCGCACCGATGCGCCGGGGATACACTGTCACGGCACACAGCATTACCTGCGCCACGGAACCGAAGGCGCGGCAATGCTGCGGGCCGACGGCATGCCCGAATGGCTGGCCCGCGTAGCCGAACGGCATACAGGCACCGGTATCACCGCCGATGACATACGCACGAACGGCCTGCCGATGCCCGAGGGTGACTACATGCCCGAGACCCTGCTCGAAAAGCTTGTGTGCTATGCTGACAAGTTCTACAGCAAAAGCGGCAGCACGGGACGCAAGAGCCCGGTACGCGTACGGGCCTCGCTGGCACGCTTCGGAGCTGCCTCGTCGGCACGCTTCGACGCACTCGCCTCGATGTTCGGGCTGCCCGACCCCGACTGAACGCCCACGTAACGCCATATATATAATGTCCGGCATATACGCCGGACACGACTGCCAATGCCCCCCTTTTTGCCCTAAAACAGAAAAAATTCATCACTGCGGCCAATTTTTTAAGAAAATTTTAACGTAATTAAATTTTTTGTTGTACCTTAGCGCAAAATTTCGTGCCCGTATTGTGCGCGCGCATTGTCTGTGCCACGGTTATCAGAGGACGGGCATTGCCTTTTGACAATCTTAATGTACTGACACACAGTAGACTGAGACAAACAATCAATTTTTATATAACACCAAACGAACTTTCTCTATGAAAAAAGCAACTTTCCTCGCTTTGGCTTGCGCTTTCTCGATGAGTTTCGCAGCTCAGGCTCAGGAAGCCGCCCAGGAAGTGCAGTATGTCGAGGACCCCTCGCAGGGCTACCTCTTCAACCAGTTCAAGGACAACTGGTTCATAACCGGTGAAGCAGGCGCAAACATCTACTTCAGCCACGGTGACAGCGAGCGCAAGCTCGGTAACCGTATCGCTCCCGCC
>CAZETN010000212.1:0-2896 GCA_964514475.1 uncultured Bacteroides sp. | reverse complement strand
CGACGTCCTTGGACCATGCCACGTCGCCGTTGCCGGTGATGGTCTCTTTTTCGGCGGCGGGAGCGCCTACGATGTAGCCGGTCACCCAGCCGCTGCGCGACTGTCCGGCAATCTGTACGGCGACAGCCTCGTCGACGGTGTAGGGACTGTCTTCGGCACCGGGCGGGAGGGTGGGATTGCCGAAGTTCATGCACCCTTCAAGGTCGTTTAGCATGAACTGCCAGCCCGAGGTGCCGGAGTAGCTGAGGATGCCGACAACGTCGCCGCGGCCCGCGGGCAGTGTGGCGCGCCAGAATGTCGAGTATCCCGATGTGCGCACGTTTATCGAGGTGCCTTCGGCGTCGGTGAGAGCCTGGTTGACACCGCTGCTCTGGTAGGTGGAGAAGGTCTCCTTGCCGCCATTGACGAATTCGACGTTGTTTATGCGCACAAGCTGACTCTGCCAGCGCATGAGGCCTTCGGCGCTCGAGGGTATGTCGCTGATGGAGTTGACAACGAGGGTGTCCACTTTGGCGGCGTCGGGCCAGCCGTTGAGCTCGCGGTGACGCACAAAGAATTCGGGTGCCATGAACGAGGCCTCCCACACGTTGTCGTTGGTGTACCATTCGGGGTAGCCTATCTGAAGCAGGCCGTTGTATTTTCCGACATACATGCCGGTTACGTCAAGCACGATTTCCTGGCCGATGCGGTAGTTGAGATACAGGTTATACGAGTTTACCGACAGGGCTATGGCCGCGGTCTCGTCCTGGATTACAAGGCTCTTGAAGATGTTGCCCTCCTCGTCGGACGACACTACGCGTCCGGCGATGATGTAGTGGCTGCCGTCCTCGCGCGTGCCTATGGGCACCAGTTCGGCGTCCTCCTTGTCTTCCATACCGTATATATAGTTGGTGGCGTCGTTCCAGCACATCTTCTTGAGGTCGAAGATGGTCATGTTGGCCTCTTTGGTGGCCACAGGTGCGGTGACGTCCACGGTCTTGTCGTCGAAGTCATCCTGACACGAGGCGATTGTGCCGCCCAGACCGAGGGCCGCGCACGCCAGGGCCGCGTATTTGAAATATTTTTTCATATCCTTTATTATTTCTTACCTGTAACAACAAGATTTTTAATTTCCCAGGTATCAGCGCCGTCGGCGCTGGAGCCATATCTGAAGGCTATCTGGATTTTCTTGCCGGCGTAGGCCTCGAGGGACACCTGACCGCTGTTGACGAATGTCCAGGCTCCGGCCTCGGGCCAGACGGGGATGTCGAGCGATGTCCATGCCGTGGCGCCGGCTTCGCGTACCGCCACACCGCACAGTGTGCGCAGTGTGGTCTGGAACTTGGCGGCATGTTCGAATGCCAAGCTGATGCCGGTAGCGCCGGTAAGGTCAATCTCAGGCGAGACTGCGTAGGCCTCGACGGGATAATTCGTGCCGCCGACGTATGCCGAGGCGTTCAGATATCCTTTTTCCTGGTAGACTTTCCAGCTCCATACATATTCGAGCCCTTCGGGGAGAGTGCCGTTTTCGATTGTCCAGCCTGCGGGAAGCTGAGCCGACGAGGCTTCGAGGCTGCTGAATATAGTCGACTCGTCGCCGCCGGGAGTATCGGAGCCCGAGCCACCCTGGCCGTTGATGGTGATGAGCTTGCTGCCCTGGGCCATCTGCGGGGTGTTGCCTTTGAAGTTTACGAGCTTGCCGCACACAACTACCTTGTCACCGACTTTGAGCTGGTCATCGGCGGTGAACTTGGCTCCGTCGAGATACATGCCGCGGAATATGTCGAAGCCTGTCGATGTGCCCTCGCTGGTGATGGTGTAGGTGGCGTTGCCGTACTGGGTGCTGAGTTCCTTGATGGATGTGACGGTGCCCTGTACGTAGTAGTTCTGCTCGGTTTCGGCGTCGGCGCCAAGTGCCTGGGTGAAAGCAAGCGCCTTGACTGTGTTGAAGGGGCTGTCGGCGGTGCCGTCGCCTTCACCTTCGCCTGCGGGAGGGGTGACGGGGGTGTCGGTGCCGTCAAAGCCGATGATGCCTGTGATGTCGTTGAGCAGCAGCTGCCAGTCAGAGCCGTAGTAGCTGAGGATGCCCACTACCGTGCCGGTGCCCGAGGGCACGAGGTCGTTCTTGAAGGTGGCGTAGGCGCTGGTGCGCACGTTGATGCGGTTTCCGCTGGCGTCCTTGGCATAACGGTCGGTGTTCGACGAGCCGGCGAAGGGTTTGCCCGGTTCTTCGAATGTCAGTCCGTCGAAGCGCACCAGCTGACTCTGGTACTTCTGAAGCACCTCCACGCTCTTTGACGAGATTTCGGGGAGTGTGAGCAATACGGTGTCGACAAGGTCGGCGCGGGGGGCGCCGTTCATGGCGAAGATTTTTTCGAAGTCGGCGCTCTCGAGGAAGGTCATCGAGGGTGCTCCGTTATATACGCCTTCGGCACCCAGCTGCATCAGTCCGTTGTAGTTGCCGATTTTCTGTCCGGTCACCTTGACCATGATTTCCTGGCCGAACTGCGGAATTGCGGTGAGCTTGTTGGTGCGTACCGAAATGTTGAGGGCGCAGCCGTCGCCCTGTATGACGATGCTGTTGTAGATGTTTCCGCTGGCGCTCTCGCTGATTACGCGGCCGCTGATTATTATCGAATCGGCGGCCTGGGCGTCATTGCCGCTGAGCTGGTTCAGGAAACCGATGCTGCTGACGTTGTTGCGCTCGGTCGACCAGTACTGAGCCTTGATCTGACTCAGTTCGGCGTTGGCCTTGAGGTCGGTGCTGGGGTACACCATTGGCGGACGCTCGAAGTTGTCGTTGCACGACGACAGGGCCGCGGCACCCCGCAACAGCGCTGATATATATGTTGTCTTGCTTTTCATTATATTATATATATGTGTAATAGCTTTCAAAAAGCCTGCCTGCCTTTCTTTC
>CAZETN010000211.1:0-2903 GCA_964514475.1 uncultured Bacteroides sp. | reverse complement strand
CCTACCATGCGGATAAGGTCGGGGTGCAGCCCGTGGATACCCAGGTCGATGGCCGTGCGCTTGCCGGTCTCGATGATTTCTTCTTCAATCTGCTTGCGCACCTTGGCTACCACCTCCTCGATACGTGCCGGGTGTATGCGGCCGTCGGCGACGAGCTGGTGGAGGGCCAGACGTGCGACTTCGCGTCGCACCGGATCGAAGCCTGACAGCACGATTGCCTCGGGAGTGTCGTCGACTATGATTTCGATGCCTGTGGCGGCTTCGAGGGCGCGGATGTTGCGGCCCTCGCGGCCGATGATGCGGCCCTTGATTTCGTCGGAGTCGATGTGGAAGACGGTTACCGAGTTCTCGATAGCGGTTTCGGTGGCCGTACGCTGTATCGTCTGCACGATTATTCGCTTGGCTTCCTTGTTGGCGTTGATTTTGGCCTCGTCCATGATGTCGTTGATGTAGGCGGCGGCAGCTGTTTTTGCCTCGTCTTTCAGCGATTCGATGAGTTTTTCCTTGGCCTGGTCCGAAGACATGCCCGAGATGTGCTCGAGGGTTTCGCGGGCACTTGCAGTCAGGGCCTCGAGTTCGGCCTTCTGAGAGTCAAGGGCGGCAAAACCTTCGTCCAGACGGCGGCGCTCCTGTTCTATTTCGTTTTTGGCCCGCTGTTTTTCGCCCTGTTGCTGGTTCAGGGTCAGCTCGCGCTGTTTCAGGCGTGCTTCGTTGGACTGTATGCGCGACATACGCTGGTTTGCAGCCTTTTCGGCTTCGCTGGTGAGACGCATGGCCTCTTCGCGGCCTTCAAGGATTTTGCCTTTTTTGAGGTCTTCGGCCTCGCGGCGGGCGTCGTCCACAATCTGTTTGGCGCGCGTGCGGGCCATGTTGCGCTGCACTGCTACCGTGGCGGCCACAGCTATGCAGGCGGCTATTACAGCTATTGCTATGATTGCTATTACTGGCATATGATTAACGGTATTAAAGTTGAGTCGTTATAAAATCTGTTTTATAAAGGGGTTAATGGGTGGTTATATTGAAATACGAATGTCAAAGCAAGTGTTGTCCGGCACGCGGTAGGCCGGAACAATAAAACCACGAGCCCCGGCCGTTGTGCCGCGGGTTTCGTGGTGCGGATGCGCAGGCGCTGACGCCGTGCGTGACTGTAAAATGAAAAAGAAAGTGTGGCCCGTTGCCGCATATGGGCGGGGCGTCACTGTTTTATGGTGTCGGCGCCTTGCGCGGTGATTTCAAGCAACCGGTCAAGTTCGTCCTCGAAACTCTGCAGGTCGGCGAACTGGCGCTGCAGGGCATGAAACTGGGCCAGATAGAATTTCGCGAACTGGAAAGCGGTACGTGCCAGTTGCTCCTTGGGAGAGTCATCCACGAATTTGCGCTTCAGTCCGTCAAGCACCTTGTTTACGTAGCTTTCGGCCTCGCGGATGAGTTCCTCGTCCCCGGGGTCAATAGTCATCGACATGCGCTTGAGGTCGCCGATTTTGATTGATATGTTTTGTTTCGCGTTCTCTTTCATTATGTCTTGTCGTCACGACGGCCCTTATATACCGGCACCGGACAGTGTCCGGAGTCCTCAGCTGTTAAGGTCGGCGATGCAGCGGTCTACTTCCCGCACTAAATCGGCAATCATGTCGCGTGTCGACTCAAGGTCGGCACTGTCGGGCGCCAGCGACGACGAGATTTCGAGATACTCGCTGCGAGTCTCCAGCCTCTCGAGACGCCTGTTGCGCTCGGACACTACCTTTTCGAGTTCCTCGACGCGCTGCTGCAGTTTTTTGTTGGCTTCAAGCAGGGCACGGTAGCGTGCCACGAGAAAACGCGCTTTCTCGTTTATCCGCGTCAGGTTTTCTTGAAGGTCGAGAGCCATGAATTGCAAATTTGCACAAATATAAGCAAAAATTTTCAAACAAGACTAACAGCGGCGCAAAAATATGCGCTCTCGCGTCAATAAAAGAGTTAAAAACGCATTTTAGCAGTGCCCTCCGGGTGCTTAATCCAATAAATTGGACATCCTGTAGGATAAATTAGTCCATATGGAACAGTCAAATCTTGCCCGATATCATAAACGAAACAATATGGCGGCGGTTTTTGTCAGTAATGAAAACGTTACCGGATGTGCGCCAAGATGGCGCACATCCGGTATATAGCATCAGGTATGTGTGAGATCTCCGGGTAGTTCAGTTCCAGAGTATCGAGTATTTGTTCATAAGCTGCAGGAAGCGAAGATCCTGCCGGAGGGGTTCGAGGTTGAAGCGGCCATCCTTGTTGTACATCCAGTCGTAATAGTTGGAAAAACCGAGAGACAAGGCCTTTTCAGTGAGCTGGATGGCACGGTCGCTGTCGCCGGCGGAGGCGTAGAAGCGGGCGCCCATGAAGCTGATGAAGCCGTTGGTGTCGTCTACGGTGCCGAGGATGTTGTCCATCCACACCTTGGCCTGCTCGGTATTGCCGTTTGCCAGGAGGGCGAAACCTTTCAGCGACTGCACGTTGTCAAGGTCCCAGCCTTCGAGCCCGGTAACCTGATCGCAGAAGCCGCGCGCTGCTACCGGCTGGTTGAGGTGCTCGCCCAATACCCATGCGCGGAGCAGGAGCAGTTCAGGTGATGTCGGGTCGTTTAGCAGAGCCTCGCCGAAGTGGGTGTTGGCCTCGGCCCATTTTTGCTGTGATGCACAGCACAGCCCCATTTCGATGAGTCCCTGGTTGTTGCCGCCGTTCATGACGGAGGCCGACAATGCTATGTCGAAAGCTTTCTGAGGTTCGCCGAGGGCGCGTAAAATCTGGGCTTTGAGTACATAATGCGATGCGCCATGCGGATCTTTGGCAATAGCGGTATCGACCGTTGCAAGCGCTTCGGCGAAACGTCCGAGGGCAAACTGGCATTCGGCCATCGAGGCCCAGATGCC
>CAZETN010000210.1:0-2907 GCA_964514475.1 uncultured Bacteroides sp. | reverse complement strand
CTGTGTCTGCGCCACGTCAACGGCAATATTCTCCTCGAAAAGAGCACATGGTTCCACATGTCCAACAATATGTGCCAGAGGATCATGTACTCGCTGAAACGTATCGACGAAGTCACCACCGAGCATGTGGACAACAATTTCCAGCCGCTTGACGGTGCCATGCGCGCACAGTGCGAGGCTGTGGAGGCGGGAGTGCTCGAGTATCTGGAGCGCGCGGCCGAAGTCATCGGCAACGGGGCGCACGGAAAGCCCGTAATTGAGCTGCGGCGCGAGATAGACGGCTTCAAGGACCAGCTGTCAACCTATATTCATGGCGTGTACTCCAATCTGCATATCGGTGACACACAGAACATGTCGGTAGCGTATGTTTACCTCAATCTTTTGCAGGAAACCCAGGAAGGCATGTCGTCCTTGCGCCGGCTGCTGCGGTCGGCCCACAAGCTTCAGACCGCTCCAAGCACCGAGCCGTCGCATATCAGCGCCAACCGTAACGCCTGACGCATAATTCAGTGACAGCAGCTTTTGCGGCCTCCATTGCGGCGGCCGCAATTCTGTCTGTCCCTTATCTGTCTGAGCTTGCATCCCGAGGCATCGGGACATGAGGCGCACGTACCGCGTCCGCGGATTGCACGCCAAAGGCCCCGCAATGCCACAAAAACGGCTGCACCCACGGCCGCGCCAACGATTATGAGCTGTACAATGTCCGGCATAGGGTTATTCCTTCTTGAAGTTTTTCTTGATCATCTGGTTCAGTTTGGCCGGTGTCAGGCTTTCGGGATATGTGTCGAACATCAGGCGGCATCCGCAGCCCTCGCGAAAGCGTGAGCACCCGTAGGCAGTACGGCCCTTGACGATATGCCCCTGACCGCAGACCGGGCAGACTATCTGTTCGAGGCTTTTTACCGGAGGGGTGCGTTTTGCCCTGGGTTTGGTGCCTGACCGGGGCGCTGAGGCGGTTCCTGTATTCTTTTTGGAATTTCCTTTATAGTCTGATGTGGCGACACCGGTGTCGATGCTCCTGCCTGAGCCGTCGCGGATAACGTTGTCGACAATCTGGCATACCATGGCCTTGAGTTCGGAAAGAAAGTCCTGCGCCGTGTACGTGCCGCGCTCGATGCGTCTGAGCTTGTTTTCCCAGATGCCGGTGAGTTTAGGACTCTTTACCAGTTCGTCCTGTATTATGTCGATGAGGGCACACCCCGCTTCGGTGGCGTATATGGTTTTGCGCTGTCGGGTAAGATAGCCGCGTCTGAACAGAGTCTCGATGATGGCGGCGCGTGTCGATGGACGTCCGATGCCGTTCTCCTTCATGGCCTCGCGCAGCGCCTCGTCGTCGATATTTCGGCCGGCTGTCTCCATTGCGCGCAGCAGGGTGCCCTCGGTGTAAGCCTTGGGCGGCTGTGTCATCTTCTGGGCGAGCGCGGGAGTATGCGTACCGCTTTCGCCGACTGTAAATGCCGGCATCACGCCATTGTCGTCTTCATTGTCCTTGTCGGATTCGGCGTTTTTCCTGTCATTGGCGAACAGCGCGCGCCAGCCGTCCTTGACAATCACTTTACCGGTAGCCTTGAATTTCTGGTTGCCAGCCTCTCCGCAGACTGTAGTGGAATTAAAGAGACAGTCTGGATAAAAGGCCGCGATAAACCGCATCGCAATCAGATGATACATCAGTTTTTCGTTGCCGTCCAATACGCGCGGGTCCTCGCCGGTCGGAATTATGGCATGGTGGTCCGTTATCTTGCTGTTGTCGAAAACCTTCTTGCTTTTGGGCAGTTTTGCTTCCAGCAGCGGTGCGGCGACAGCGGCGTAAGGCGACATCTTGCGCAGTATTCCGGGCATCTTCGGATATATATCGTCCGGCAGGTAGGTGGTGTCGACACGAGGGTAGGTAGTTACTTTTTTTTCGTACAGACTCTGTATGAGTCTGAGGGTTTCGTCAGCGGTCCATCCCCATCGTTTGTTGCACTCGACCTGCAGCGAAGTCAGGTCAAAAAGTCTGGGAGGTGCTTCGCGGCCCTGCTTTTCGGCGATATCCGTGATTTTGAAGTCGCGGCCCGTGATTTCGGCCAGCGCCGCCTTGGCCTCCTCCTCCGACTTGAAACGCCCGGCAGCCGCCGAAAACGAGACATCGCGGTAAACAGTCTTCAGCTCCCAGTACGGTTCGGGTCTGAAATTCTCGATGGCGCGCTGCCGTTCGACAATGATGGCCAGGGTGGGGGTCTGCACTCTGCCCACACTCAGTATGTTGCCGCGGTTACGGCTGTACTTGAGGGTGTACAGGCGTGTGGCATTCATACCGAGCACCCAATCGCCTATGGCGCGTGACATGCCGGCATAGTAAAGATTGGTATACTCGCTTTCGGGTTTGATTTCGCTCAGGCCCTGCCGTATGGCATCGTCGGTAAGTGACGAAATCCAAAGGCGGTATACCGGGCATTTCACGCCGGCCTTCTGCATCACCCAGCGCTGTATGAGTTCGCCTTCCTGGCCGGCATCGCCGCAGTTGATGATGCTGTCGGCATCGGCGGCGAGTGTCTTGATGATTTTGAACTGTTTTTTTATGCCGGCGTCATCCTTGAGCTTTATTCCGAACCGTCCCGGTATCATGGGCAGGGCTATGAGTGACCATCGCTTCCAGTCCTCGGTGTAGTCGGCCGGCTCCTTCAGCTCGCAGAGGTGGCCGAAGGTCCAGGTGATGCGATATTCCGGACCCTCGAAATACCCGTCGCATCGCCGGGTTGCCCCGAGTATGCGGGCAATGTCCTTGGCGACGCTGGGTTTCTCGGTTATGCAAAGTTTATAGATCACGCGTTTTCTGCATTATCTTTCTCGGCCTTCTTGGCCTCGTTCCACAGAGCGTCCATTTCGGCCAGCGACATTTGGCCGGGGCGCTTGCCCACCTCGGCA
>CAZETN010000209.1:0-2936 GCA_964514475.1 uncultured Bacteroides sp. | reverse complement strand
GCTGAGTTCTTCAAATTTATTGCCTAATTTTGCACTTGCAGGTAGAATCTGCGCGGACAAAAATGTTAAAACGCGACACAGAGGGTAATGTTAGCGTCTAAGGATGTGGATGTTATGGAGTAGTGTGGCCGGAGTGCCGGATATGCCGGAGCTGCCCGTGCGGCATGGACGCCGTCCCGGGACAACTCCGGCACATCGGTCTTTTATCATTTCAGACGCGTCAGCTGCGTGTATATCCAGTCCTCGCGACGGGCGAGGCCGGGCTGAAGGACGGCGGCCTCGGCCGGGTCGGCCATGCGCAGGTCGGCGTAGCGGTTCTCGCCGTTTATATATGTCACGAGTTGCCCGTCGGGAGCCGCGCTGTCCAGTGTGAACGGTTCTTTGCCCTGTGTGGCCAGGGCCGGATTATAGCGGTAGAGTTGCCAGTAGCCGGCGCGCACGGCATCACGTTCCTCATAGATGCCGTATCCCATGCCGCGGCGTATGCCGTGGTTGATGCAGGGGCAGTAGCATATCACTATCGACGGACCGGGATATGCTTCGGCTTCGGCAAGGGCAGTGATTGCCTGCTGGTAGTTGGCGCCGAGGGCAATCTGGGCCACGTAGACAGTGCCGTATGTCATCATCATACGGCCAAGGTCTTTTTTGTAGGTGCGTTTGCCGTCGGCGGCATACTTCATGACGGCGCCGAGGGGTGTGGCCTTGGAAGTCTGGCCGCCGGTGTTTGAATAACATTCCGTATCAAGCACCATCAGGTTGATGTCGGTATTCTGCGCGAGCACGTGGTCAAGACCGGCGAAACCGATATCGTAGGCCCAGCCGTCGCCTCCGATGGCCCAGACGCTCTTCTTGCCGAGCATGTCGGTGCGGGCGAGGATGCGGTCCGTTACCGGCGACTGCGGCTGTCGGCGCAGCAATGCCGCCAGGGCGTCGCCGGCGGTCTGCGACTTGTCGGCGTCGGCAATGGCGTCGAGCCACGCCTGTGCGGCGGCCTTGACTTCGTCGCCGGCTGTAGCGGCCAGTTCGGTAACGTCATGCGCCAGCAGCTGACGCCGCGCATCGATGGCCGAGGCTATGCCGTAGCCGTACTCGGCATTGTCTTCGAACAGCGAGTTGCCCCATGCGGGTCCGCGGCCGTCGGGGAGCGTGCAGTAAGCGTTGCTGGGAAAGTTGGCGCCCCAAATCGACGAACATCCGGTGGCATTGGCGATGATCAGCCGCTCGCCGAAGAGCTGGGTAAGAAGTTTTACATACGGTGTCTCGCCGCATCCGGCGCAGGCTCCCGAAAACTCGAGCAACGGCTGACGGAACTGGGACCCCTGGACGGTGAACCGGGATACCGCCGTCTCCTTTGGCGTCACATGCCACTGACAGTAGCCGAGGTACGACGACTGCGTGCCGAGCTGGGTATCGAGCGGCTTCATAGTAAGGGCATGCCCGGGACAGATTGTCGCGCAGGTGGCACAGCCGGTACAGTCGGCGGGATATACCTGAATGCGGTAAGACAGACCCTTCAGCGCCGGCGCCTTTGCCGGTACCGCGGAGAAACCGGCCGGGGCGCCCTTGACCTCGGCGTCATCGAGGAGAACGGGCCGTATGGCCGCATGCGGACAGCATAGCGAGCACAGAGTACACTGTATGCACTTGTCCGGGTTCCATTCGGGCACATCGATGGCAATGCAGCGTTTTTCGTAGGCTGTGGTGCCCATCGGCATGATGCCCGCGGGGTCAAGGGCCGACACGGGTATGCTGTCGCCCATGAGGCGGTTGCAGGGAATGGCTATGTCGCGCACGAACTCGGGCAGCGCGGAATCTCCGGCGGCCGGAGCGTCCGTGGCGTCGGCCCACGAGGCCGGATAATCGACCTGTGTCAGGGCCGCCACGGTAGCGTCTATGGCGGCATAATTCTGCCTGACGACCTCGCCGCCCTCATGCATATAGGTTGTCGAAATCAGTTTCTTGAAGCGGTCGATGGCCTCGTCAAAGGGTATTACGCCGGTGAGTTTGAAAAATACAGTCTGCATTATGGTGTTTATACGCACTCCCAGACCCGTGCGCGCGGCTATGCCGAAAGCGTCGATGTTGTAAAAACGCACTTTTTTTGTGGCTATGGCGCGCTTGAGCGAGGCCGGGAACACTTTTTCCATCCTGTCAAGAGTCCAGGCCGAATTAAGGACGAAGATACCACCCGGCCTGATTACATCGAGCAGGCGGAAGCGGTTTACATAGGTGTTTTTGTTGCAGCCCACATAGTCGGCGCTCTGTATGGCATAGGCGGCGCGTACCGGAGCGTGGCCGAAACGCAGTTCACTCTTGGTGTAGCCGCCCGATTTCTTAGCAGAATAATGGAAGTACGCCTGAGCATACAGGCCTTCGGTACTTCCTATTATCGAGGCCGCCTGTTTGCAGGCACCTACGGTGCCGTCCGACCCCATGCCATAAAACAGACACTGCACCGTATCGGCTGGTACCGTGTGTACCGGCTCCCCCACCGGCAGCGACAGATGCGTCACATCGTCGTCGATGCCTACGGTAAAGCGGCGCATCGGCCTGTCGGACAAAGCATTGTCAAAGACAGCCTTCACCATCGCCGGATTGAACTCCTTGCTGGACAGTCCGTAACGTCCCCCTATGACATCGATACGGCGTCCCGACTGCAGCACTGCGGCAGCAACGTCCTGATACAGCGGCTCGCCGTTGGAACCGGGTTCCTTTGTACGGTCAAGCACGGCGATACGGGTCACCGACGGCGGAATGGCGTCCATCAGATTCTTGGCGCTGAAAGGACGGAACAGACGCACGGCGACGACACCGACCTTGTAGCCGCGCGCATTGAGCCATGCGGCAGTGTCGGCCGCCACGACAGTACCACTGCCCATGGCCACGATTACTGCCGTGGCCCCGGGGTCGCCGAAATAGTCGAACAGACGGTACTG
>CAZETN010000208.1:0-2942 GCA_964514475.1 uncultured Bacteroides sp. | reverse complement strand
TATTTCGGCGCGGAATGTGCAGGCGTCGATGCTGCCCTCCTCAAGCTGGCCGAAGGCCCCCTTCTGCGAGGCCACTCCCAGCATATGGTCGGCGTTTTCAAGTCCTAACTCTCTGAAAGCCTCGACGCAGCGGCTGCGTTCGATGTCCATTATTACTCCGCCAAGGTCAAATAGCAGATTTCTGATCATGAGCGTGTGCTTTTTTTTGTCTTTGCAAAGATAAAAAAAAATTGTAACTTTATGCCGCTATTAAGACTGACATATATGACACAATCAGATAACAGACACGAGCACCGCTGGTGCGTGATAATGTGCGGCGGTGTCGGCAGCCGCTTCTGGCCTTACAGCCGCGCCGACCGTCCCAAACAGTTCATTGATTTCTTCGGCACCGGCCGCACCCTCCTGCAGATGACCTACGACCGCCTGCTGCCCATAGTCGACCCGTCGCGTATCCTTGTGGTGACCAACGAGCGCTATGCCGACACCGTACACCGTCAGTTGCCCGATGTGCCTGCCGCGAACATTCTGCTCGAGCCGGCCCGGCGTTCGACGGCACCCTGCATAGCCTGGGCCACATATCATATCGCCGCTCTTGACCCCGAAGCCTCTATAATAGTGACACCGTCCGACCATCTGGTAACCCGCGAGAAACAGTTCGAGCAGGCCATCCTCGACGGCTTCGATTTTGTCGAGGCACACGACGCCCTGCTGACACTGGGCATACAGCCCGTGCGCCCCGAGACGGGATACGGCTACATACAGGCCGGCGAGCCGGTAACGGCAAACATCAGCAAGGTAAAGACATTCACCGAAAAACCCGACCTGGAGATGGCCAAGGTTTTCCTGGCTACCGGCGAATTTTTCTGGAACTCGGGTATATTCCTGTGGTCGGCACGCTCGATACAGCACGCCCTGGCCGTACACGCGCCCGAAATAACGTCGGTGTTCGCCGGTGGAGACGGTGTCTACGGCACTCCACACGAGACGGCCTTCATTGCCAGCGCCTTCCCCGGCTGCCCCGCCATAAGCATCGACTACGCCGTAATGGAAAAGGCTCCCAACGTGTATGTCGAGATGGTGTCGTTCGGATGGAACGACCTTGGCACCTGGAGCGCCCTGTATGACAACTCGCCGAAGAACCGCGACGCCAACGTCACCCAGAACTGCAAGGTGCTCGCCTATAACTCGACGGGCAACATGGTATGCGTCAGCGACGACAAGCTTGTGGCGGTCGACGGCCTCAGCGACTATATAATCGCCGACTCGGGCGATGTGCTGCTGATATGTCCCAAGAGCCGCGAACAGGAGATACGCCGCATAGTCAACGATGCCAAGGTAGCCTACGGCGACAAGTATCAGTAAGTCATGCTGCGCCGCTTTCTCCTTGCCGTGGCGCTGCTGGCCGCAGTTGCTGTCCGGGCAGCCGAACCGTCGGCGGCCTACCTGCGTCAGGCGCGCAAGGCCCGGGGTTTCTTCGAGGCCCGCGAGTGGCTCAACGCCACGGCCATGTATACCCTTATGCTCGAAGAGTGTCCCCGCGAGGCCGATACATACGCCCACGCCATTGTGGCGCGATATTTCGAGGCCGACACCGCTTATGCCATATCGCTGATACAGCGGGCCATGGACCACGGCGTGGCCCTCGACTCGCTGCTGGCCGACGTACGCACCACCAGCTTCGGAGCCGGCAGCCCCGATATGTACGAGGACATCCTGCTGCATGCCCGCGCGGCATATCCTTACCTTGCCCGCAGCATAAACGCGCGTCTCACCGATTATTATGATTTCCGCTCCAACGCTCCGCAGCTGATAGCCATGAGTCGCCACATGCTGTCGGCAAGCCCCGGCAACCTGCGCTACAGGCGCCTGCTGGCACGCGGTTATATGCTTGACGGCGCACCCGAACAGGCTGCCGGAATATGGCGACAGATATTGGCAGCCGACCCCGACCAGCTCGACACACTGCTCGATCTCGGCAGCCTGTACTGGCTTACCGGTCAGCGCGACAAAGCGCGTCCCCTGCTGACACGCGCCTACAGTCTGGCCCCGTCGCCGTACCTCGAGTCACTGCTGGAATAAGAGCTTGTTTAATATTTTTGCGACACGACAAATGTCCGTGCGGGGATGGCGGCATGCTGCAGGCTGTACAATGGCGGTAGCAGGTGTAGCGACATAATAAACTGAACCCCAAAAGTTCTCAGTCTGACTTTTGGGGCTCAGTTTTATTTTTGACACAGCTTCGTATTGCTACGGCCGTGTATTATACTGCCATGATTTCTTTTTCCTTTGCGGCGTAGGCATCGTCGATGCGCTTCATGAACTTGTCGTGGATTTTCTGCGCCTGGGCTTCGGCGTCCTTTTCAACGTCCTCGGGCATACCGGTCTTGACAGCTTTCTTAAGTGTCTCGATGGCGTCGCGGCGTGCGTTGCGTACGCTCACGCGGGCATTCTCGGCCTCTGCCTTGCACTGTTTGGCAAGGGCTTTGCGGCGTTCCTCGGTCAGCGGGGGTATGCAGAGGCGTATCACCTCGCCGTTGTTTTCGGGGGTGATGCCGAGCTCGCTGTTGATGATGGCGCGTTCGATTTCGCGGAACATATTCTTCTCCCACGGGGTGATGGCTATGGTGCGGGCGTCCGGAGTCGAGATGTTGGCGACATTGCTCACGGGCACGGTGCTGCCGTAATAGTCGACGCGAATGCCGTCGAGCAGTTTTGTGCTGGCACGGCCGGCACGGATATGCGACAGGGTGTCGTCAAGGTAGATGAGCGACATCTCCATCTTTTCCTCTGCGGCCTGCAGAATGGGTTTGGGGTCGGTTGTTGCCATGGCTATAATGTTTTAAGTAAGTTTCGGAATTTGTTTTTATTTGAGTAAGCGCATGCGCTTGTGTAATTCTTAAATAGCGTGCTGCTTGCCCGGATGCCGGCGCAGGGTCAGCGGA
>CAZETN010000207.1:0-2979 GCA_964514475.1 uncultured Bacteroides sp. | reverse complement strand
CTGCGAACCGGCAAGGAGTGGGCCGGTGTATGGACCCCTCCTTGCCGGTTCGCAGGGTGGTGTCGGGCTCGACACCACCCTGCGAACCGGCAAGGAGTGGGCCGGTGTATGGACCCGCGACGTATCGTACTCTATATTGCTGTCGATGGCTTCCATGCCGCCCGAGGCATCACGCATCTCGCTTGAGCACAAGGTCAACGCACGCGGACGCATCATTCAGGACACCGGCTCGGGCGGAGCGTGGCCGGTATCCACCGACCGCATGATATGGGCGGTCGCCGCTTACGAGGTATACAAGGTAACCGGAGACAAGGAATGGCTGCGATATATCTACCCGATAATAAAGAACAGCCTCGAGGACGACCTCAAGTCAGGCTTCTACAACGAGAAGACGGGTCTTGTCAAAGGCGAGACCTCGTTTATAGACTGGCGAGAGCAGTCGTATACCAAATGGATGTCAAAGGACGCCATATATCAGTCCGAAGCCCTGGCCACCAGCGTGGTACACGCCCAGGCCTGGAAAGTGCTCAGCGAGATAGCCGCCGAACTCGGTCACAAGGACGTGGCCAAGGAAGCCCTTGCACAGTCGCGGAAAATCGCCGACGGCATCAACAGCAGCCTGTGGATGGACGACAAGGGCTACTATGCCATGTACCGGTACGGCCGTGACAACCTGATGCTCAATCCTCGCGCCGAAACACTGGGCGAGGCACTGGCCATCGAATGGGATATCGCCGACGGCGAGCGCGCACGCACCATCAGTTCGTCGAACCCGACTACCCCCTTCGGCGTGGCCATTTTCTATCCGCAGATTCAGGACATGCCCGCCTACCACAACAACGCGCTGTGGCCCTGGGTGGCCGCCTGGTGGGGAATTGCCTCGGCAAAGGCCGGCAACGAAAAGGGAGTGATGCAGGCCATCGGTTCGGTTTTCCGCCCCGCCGCCCTGTTTGCCACCAACAAGGAGAACTTCGTGCTTGAGAACGGCGACATCGCCACCGAGCTGAACTCGTCGAACATGCTGTGGTGCCTGGCCGGCAACCTGGCTCTGACACACCGCATACTGTTCGGCATCCACTTCGACAGCGACCGCCTGACCTTCCGTCCATTCGTGCCTGAGGCCCTGGGACAGACCCGACGCCTCGACAACTTCGGCTATCGCGACGCGCGCCTCGACATCGAAGTACGGGGCTACGGAGACAGCATAGCCTCCTTCACCGTCAACGGGAAGGCCCACAAACCCGAAATAACCGCCGCCGAGGCTGCCAGAGCTGCCGGGAAGGGCCAGACGTTGTCTGTCGTAATAGATATGTGCGACAAGCCAATCGCTCCGCTGCCCGTAAACGAAGTAGCCAACCGCAAGGACGCGTGGACACCGCAGACACGGCTCGAAGGCGCCCGCATGGTATGGACACCCGTCGAGTACAGTGATGTATACGACATATACCGCGACGGCAAGTTCGTCGAACAGGTGCGTCAGACCAGCTACGACGTCACGGTTCCCGGCGAATATCAGGTTGTGGCTTACAGCCAGGACAAGGTGCCCGGTTTTGCCTCGGTGCCCCTGTCCACACGCCCGGCTGTCGTTGTCGAGATGCCCGGCGAAGGCACGACAGTGAAATCGGCCGAGCTGCTCTTTCCGGTGACCGGCAAAATCACCGACTTCCGCGGCAACGGCTTTGTCGAGACCGACCACACCACTGCTCCTGTCAGCTTCGATGTCGAAATCGCTGAAGACGGCGACTATACCATAGCGCTGCGCTACGCCAACGGCAACGGACCCGTCAACACCGGCAACTCGTGCGCCGTGCGCACCATCCTTGTCGACGGCAATCAGGCCGGCACCGTAGTGATGCCTCACCGCGGCCGCGGCAACTGGAACGACTGGGGAATGACAAACTCGGTCGAGGTACCTCTTAAGGCCGGCCGCCACACCATAACGGTCGAATTCCAGCCTCAGAACGAGAACATGAACCTGGGCACCAACCACGCCCTCATCGACAACGCCGTCATTACCCGCAAATAATGAAAGTACTGAAATTCGGAGGCACCTCGGTAGGCAGCCCCGAACGCATCAAGCATGTGGCACGCCTTGTATCCACACGCGGCAAAAACATAATCGTACTGTCGGCCATGTCGGGCACCACAAACACCCTGGTCGAAATCTGCGACTACCTGTACAAGAAGAACCAGGCCGGCGCCCGCGAGACCGTCAACGCCATGCAGAGCAAGTACGAGCAGGTGGTGGCCGAGTTGTTCAGCACCGCCGGCTCGGGCACCCGCGGCGGAGCCATGGCAAGCCACGCCGCCGCCGAGATGCGGCAGCAGGCCGCGGCAGCCGTCAACCGCTGTCTGTCGTACATACGATCGCTGATGACTGTCGAGTTCACCGATACCGACGAAAAGGAGATACTGGCCCAGGGCGAACTGATGTCGACGGCCCTCATGCTGGCATATCTCCGCTTTTCAGGTGTCAACGCCGTGATGCTGCCGGCGCTGAAGTTCATGCGCACCGACGAAAACGGCGAACCCGACTACAAGTACATCACAGTACGCCTGAAGCGGCTTATTTCGATGAACCCGGACGCCGACCTGTACATCACCCAGGGCTTTATCTGCCGCAACGAGTACGGCGACATCGACAACCTGCAGCGCGGAGGCTCCGACTACACGGCCTCCATTGTGGGAGCCGCCCTCGACCTCGACGAAATCGAAATCTGGACCGACATCGACGGCATGCACAACAACGACCCGCGATTTGTCGAAAACACATCTCCCGTAAGCGAACTGCACTTCGAGGAGGCCGCCGAGCTGGCTTACTTCGGCGCAAAGATACTGCATCCCGCCTGCGTGCTGCCGGCACGACTCCACAACATACCCATACGCCTGCTCAACACCATGGAGCCTGACAAAGCCGGCACCCTGATTCATAACGTACGTGTACCCGACTCCATCAAGGCTGTCTCCGCAAAGGACGAC
>CAZETN010000206.1:0-2980 GCA_964514475.1 uncultured Bacteroides sp. | reverse complement strand
CCCAAAGCGGCCGACTACATCGAAAAGATGCTTGACAACTCCACCGACCTCAAACCCGGCGACTATTACGCCGCCGCCCTCAACTTCCTGGGTGCTACCTCGGCCACTATGAGCGATTCTGTGACATCGCGCAACTATGGCGACCGCGGCATCAAAATCATGGACAAGGCAATGGAAGGCCTCGAACTCGGTCAGATTCCCCCTGCCTACATACGCCGCCGTGCCCTGATTGCCACTCTGGCAAACAACAACGTATGCGACCAGCTTGCCGCTGATGCATGGAAACAGCTCATCACGCGCCTCAACCTTGATCCCGCCAACGCCGATCCCGCCAACGACAAGAACTATCTGTCGTACTACATCGACGCATACAGCAATCTGGCCAAATACTACGATACCACCGGCGACGAGACCGGTGCCACTCAGGCCCGTGAGGAGCTGAAGAAGTATCAGGCCCTCGAAAAAGGCGAGTGACAGTCAGGGTGACCACCGGCGACAGCATGTAGCTCTGACATTTCAGCTACACTTTCTTCTGTGCCGTCCGGCTTACCTAAGCCAACCTAACACAAGCGACTCAGTCAGCGACACAAAGCTGACTGAGTCGCTTTTTGGTATTGCGGCGCCGATTTTGTAATTTTGCAATCCGAATCCAACTTAGAGATAGTTTTACCGTGTCACGAAAACGTAAAGAACTGCCCCTTATCGAGGGCTTTGAGATAACTGATGTAGCCGCCGAAGGCAATGCCCTCGGTCGTATGACCACCGAAAACGGCCAGCTGGTCGTATTCATTCCCTATGGTGCCCCGGGCGATGTCGCAGATGTAAAAATCGACAAAAAGAAAAAATCATTCGCCCAGGGACATATCGCGCGGCTTATAACGCCGTCTCCGATACGCAGGCAGCCCCGCTGCCAGCACTTCGGCGTCTGCGGAGGCTGTCGCTGGCAGCACCTGCCTTATGAGTTTCAGCTCGAATGCAAGCGGCAGCAGGTTGTCGACGCTCTGGACAGGCTCGGAAAAATTGCGCATCCCGAGGTTCCCGCCACCATCGGTTCGCCGCTGCAGTGGGAATACCGCAACAAAATGGAGTACACATTCTCCAACAAAAGCTGGCTCACATTCGAACAGCTGCGCTCAGGCCAGGATTTTCCCGACCGTGACGCTGCCGGATTCCACATTCCCGGCGCTTTCGACAAAGTACTCGACATCAAGGACTGCACTCTGGCATCACCGCTGTCAAACCGGCTGCGTCTGTTTGTACGCGCTTACGCCAAAAACAACGGGCTGAGTTTCTACGACCTGCGCGCAAACACGGGCCTGATCCGCACCATGATGGTGCGCACGCTCAGCACCGGCGAGTCTATGGCGGTAATCGTTTTCGGTGAAGACAATCCCGCTGCGCGAACCGCACTGCTTGATGCTGTCCGTGCCGAGTTTCCCGATCTCACATCCCTGCAATATGTTGTAAACCTCAAGGTCAACGACACCATCGCGGACCAGGAGGTTGTGCTGCACAGCGGCCGCGAATATATCGTCGAGGAGATGGAAGGGCTACGTTTCCGCGTCGGCCCAAAGTCCTTCTACCAGACAAACTCGCTCGGCGCTTACACATTATATAAAGTCGCGCGCGAGTTCGCCGCCCTCACCGGCGACGAACTTGTATATGATCTGTATACAGGCACCGGCACAATCGCAAATTTTGTCAGCCGTAACGCACGCCGGGTGATCGGCATCGAATACGTGCCCGATGCCATTGCCGACGCCCGTATCAATTCTGCCGACAACGGTATTGACAACACACTGTTTTTCGCCGGAGACATGAAGGATGTGCTCACCGACGAATTCGTCGCCGAGCACGGCCGTCCCGAAGTTATGATTGTCGACCCGCCTCGCGCAGGAATGCACACCGACGTCATCGGAGTGATATTGCGCGCGGCCCCGAAACGGATTGTATACGTAAGCTGCAATCCTGCGACACAGGCTCGCGACATCGCCCTGCTCGACAACGAGTACGAAGTGACGCGCGTGCAGCCGGTAGATATGTTCCCTCACACCCAGCACGTCGAGAACGTATGCTTACTCGAGCGGCGGCAAGTCCCCCTCCGCACCGAGGGCGAGGACTGAATTATAGTACGCCGGAATGCCTGTGACCTCACGACCTACAAAAGCCGGACGGTCAAATCCGGTGTCTTCGGAAGGTAATTCGATTTCGGCTACACGCAGCCCCAGCAGTGGTCCGTCAAATACATCGACTTCCCATTTAAGCCCGTCGCCGGCAGGCACTATCCAGCGGGTTTTGCTCACCACACGGCCTACAGCCATACAGCGCATGGCCTCGGCATCGGCAACCGGAATCTCATATTCCCATTCGCCCCGGCGGCATCCCTTCGTGATACCCTTGACCGTAAGCCATGCCCGGCTGCCGGATATGCGCACACGTACAGTACGGTCGGGTTCGGCGTTGAGGTAAAACTGGACTATATGTATACGGAAGGTCGAAACGGCCATGAAACTGTCGCCCGAAACGAGGAATTTGCGTTCAATCTCTAAACCCATTGTGTTCAAATTGCGTTAGTAATAGCGTCACAAAATTAAACAAAGCTTTCGTAATTGACAAAAAACGCGTTGACATACCCCCAGCACACCGGCATCGCGCTCAGGCTCGTGGCCGCCTTGCTTATGACGCTGTGCGCCATATTCGCGCATGCCGAGACAAGGCCGCAGTACGGCGCCAAATATCTCATACGCGGCATTGTGCGCGACTCGCTGCCCAACGCGGTCCTTCCATTTGCGTCCGTGGCCGATGGACAGGGGTCGGCTACGGTAGCCGACGCACAGGGCATATTCGAAATAACAGTCCCGGACAAGTCGCCCATGCTGACCGTCTGGTGCCAGGGGTACCGGCGCAAAAATGTGCCTGTACACCGTAACCGGATAAACATGTACGAGGTGCGTCTGGCTCCCGAGACCACCACCCTCGG